>JACPPM010000259.1 GCA_016191015.1 Acidobacteriota bacterium
CCACTGGATCGATCCGTCTTCGACGAGATACGCGCTCCGCGACGACTTGTGCTCGAATGAATACGCGAACGAGATTGCTCGCTTCTCCCGCGCTCCCAGCGTCAGGTTCCACCTGAAGAGTCCCCTCGGGTCTCTCGTGTCTGCCGGCGGGTCGATCGCCCCTTCCTTGATATTCAAATTGTTGTCGGTCGTGAACGGCATGCGATCGAGGATCACCAACGTCACCGGCCGCGTCTTGTTGTTCGCGACCAAAATGGCGACGTTCACGTTCGATTTCGCCTCATGGACGATGTCGTCGAGTGCCCGTTGGACCTGCACATCCTTATTCTGAATCTCCCAGCTCAGCGCCTCGTTCAGGGACCTGAAACCGTCGACGTCTCCCTTCGTCCGCGCCTCCTGCTGTGCCTTGCACAGCGATTCGATCCGGCCGAAGCTTTGCTGGTACCGCCCGACACGCGAGTCCTTCCCTCGCGCCTCGCTCTTCTCGCCGCTCGTCGGCCCGACTGTACGGCCTCAGTGGAGCGGGCCGACTGTCCATCCTTGAACCAGATGTGGGCAAGTCCCCTTTCAGTCCAACGCAAAGCCACGGAGTCGCCATCCCCTCCTCATCACAATCCAGGCGATCACCCCCCCACGACTGAGAAGCTGTGAAAAAATGCAATTTCACGTTTGACGGGCTCACACAATCAATACGTTGTGTTGTGGAAAACTACGGTTGTAGCAATTTTTTCACAGCTTCTGAGGCACTACAGTTTTGCAAAGAATTGTGTTGACACCGATAATGGGATGCGCTTATGGTCTGAGCCATGCGTTAAGGCTGGCGAAGCAATCATCCCGAGAAGGAATGTGATGAAGCTGGTGAAAGCAATCAAGAGCGGGCCGGTTTCGAGCGCTCTTGGTGTCGGTTTTTTGACACTGCGCTGGCCAGAGACGAATCCAGTCGGCACTATGGAGAGCGTACAGATCTCGCCGCCGTCCTACTCTCCGCTCTCTGGTGCACGTCGCGCGGTCCAGAACATAGTCCAAGGAAACGAATTCGCGATCACCTTCACCCCGGCAACCATCCGGATCCCGAACTCGGAGAACGCGATATGAGAAGACAGCACCAAGAGATCACGCTTCTTTCCCAAACACGCGAAGGAGGAGAGCGGCAGGCACAGCAGGGACAGTCCATCGCCGGTCCTTCCGGCTGGCACAGTCCGGGACGCTCGACGCTCCGCGCTCAACGCTCCACGATCCCCGGCCCCTTCTCCTCGCGAGTCGCGTCTCTGCTGGTTCTCGCGCTCGCGATCGGAAGCGCGATCGCCCATGGGGCAACTTATGTCGGCGGGCCGATTACCTCCGACACAACCTGGACCACCGCGGGTTCGCCCTACATTGTCCAGAGTGACGTCATTGTGGCGGCTGAGAGCGGCCCCGCGCCGGTCCTCACGATCCAACCCTCAGTCCAGGTTAGATTGAACGCTGGCACCGGTCTCTACATCGGCTCCGGCTCGTTGCCGGGAAAGCTGTACGCGGTCGCCACCTCGAGCACCCGTATCACCTTCACGGCAAACGGGTCGACTCAGCGAGGATTTCACAACGGAGTATTTTTCGACGATGGGACCGATAATACGTCGCAACTGGTCTACTGCAACATATATTACGGAGGAGGAGCTAACCCCGGCAACGTCACCGTCAACGCGTGCAACATAACCATCAAAAACTGTAATGCCCGTTACAGCTCCACATCTGGGATCTACTTGGAGAACACCGCTGCACCGGTAATGTCGGCGAACTCGATATCGTACTGCACGGGCGCGGCGATGAGTTTCGACTCATCCTGCAGGGTGGCCTCGGTCACCTCTATCACAGGGTCGGCAACTAACGGAACGAATGCAGCCGAGGCCCGGGGCGGTGATCTCACGGGCAGCAACGAAACGTGGCGGAAGTTGAGCATCCCATTTCTCGTTCAGGACCGAATAATGGTGTACGGATCGGCAACAACGACGACGAGACTAACAATCTCGGCAGGCGCGACGCTGAGGTTCGCCAATGCGGGTCATCTGGTCATAGGAAGCTGGGATGACCCGTCTCTCAAAGCCGCACTCTACTGCGTCGGCACGTCAACCAAGATCACGAAGCTCACCTCAGCCCAGGCCACTCCGGCCCCAGGCGATTTCCCCGGGCTGATCCTCCTGGACGGGGTCGTTGATGCGTCGACGTCGATACAATTCACAACGCTAGAGTTCGGAGGCCGCGGTACGAACGCGGGCATCTGGCTCTATGCGTGCAGCCCGACGATCAAGAATTCTGTAACCGTTCGCTATACAGCCGGAAATGCGCTCTTCATGCTGGACTCGGCCTCGACAATAACCGGGGTCACTCTCGCCAATAACACTCAGTACGGTATCCGAATCGAGGGCGACGCGGCACGGGCGGCGAATCTGTCGGCGATCACGTTCTCGGGCAACGGTAAGGACGCGGTCGAGTATGCGAGAGCGGAGATCCGGGAGACATCCGAGACGCTCCCGTACCTCGGGACGACATCGGTCTACGACCTGCCATACGGGGTTGCGGTGCATGGGGTGAATTCTACTGCCGCGAAGTTGACAATAGCAAATGCCGTGACGCTCCGATGCCTGAATGGCAGCTCGCTGAGCATCGGGAACGATCTGCCAGAGGAGCCAGGCATTCTCGTCGCATCCGGCACGTCCGCCCTCCCGATCGTGATCGAAGGCTCGGATCCGTCGCCGGGTAACTGGGGCGGCCTCCAGTTCCGCTCGAGCGTCGTAGATGCGAGCACCGTACTGGACTACCTGACCGCTCGATATGCTACCACGGGTTTCTACTTGTCTGACTGTTCGCCGACGATTCGCAACTCGACCGCATCGAGCTGCTCGGGCTCTGCCATCGTTCTCGGCGGCGCGTGCGCTCCAGTGATCTCCGCAGCGACGGCCAACGATAACGGCGGATATCCGCTCGAGCTGGGCGGAGCCTCTCTCATGAGCGGGATCAGTGGTCTCACGGCGGCGGGCAACGGACAGCAGTCGATCCTGTACAACGGCCGTGAGCTGACCGGATCGGGCGACTCGCTGCCCAATCTCGGCCTGCCGTACGAGGTCCAGGGGTCGATCGTGGTGCGGGGCAACCAAGGCGAGTCTCCTCTGCTCCGACTGGCGGCCGGAGTCGAGATGCGTTTCCCTGAGCACGAACGTCTCGTTGTCGGCGGCGGCGCGAGCGATCCTGCCGGTGCGCTCGAAGCGATCGGCACGCCGTCACAGCCCATACTCTTGCACTCGCAGACTGGCGTGTGGGCAGGAGTCCTTGTCGACTCGTCGTCGCTCGATTCGTCCACGCATCTCTCATACGTCACCGTGGCGGAAGGAGGTCAAGACGATGCGGCTCTCTACATCGCCGGATCAAGCCCGGTCATCGACAACCTGACGATATCG
>JACPPM010000252.1 GCA_016191015.1 Acidobacteriota bacterium
CTTGCTCCTCACTCTCGGGTCGGCGCGAAGCAATCGGCGACATCTGCGAGTCAATCTGTGAAATCTGCGGTTTCCGGGACTTTGCCGTAGTCTTGCCGGTTCTGCCTGACGCCTCGGTGGAGCGGGGCGAGAGCTCATCTTTGAACCAGATGTGATCAAACCCCCTTCCGGTCCAGCGCACAGTCGCAAAGCCGCAAAGACGCTGGAATCGGTCCAGAGCTTCTTTGCGTGTGAAGGGGTCTCGATCGAAGCCGATATCCGTGCCCCGTCACAACCCAGGCGATCAACCCACAAGGCTGAAACCTCACGAAGATGGAAACGTCTCGAAGGACACGACTGCCCGCAATGCTATGATGCCGCCGGTGGACGAGCTTCAACGCGAAATCGAGATCCGCGGCAACCGCATCGCTTTTCTTTTGCGCCGCAGCGGGCGTGCCCGGCAGATCCGCGCTGAGATCCACCTCCACCGCGGCTTGCGTGTGACCCTGCCCCACGGGATGGAGGAGCATGAGGCGCTCGCGTTCCTCCATTCGCGCGGGACCTGGATCCTGCGTACCCTGCGCCGTTTCGAACGCCTGGCGAGCGTGATTCCCGAAAGGGCGCTCACAGACGGCGCGCGCCTCCCGTACCTGGGCAGGGAACTGACGCTCCGGGTGAGCAGAGGTCCCGTTGATGTGGCTCTGACAAGCGACGTGCTGTGGGTTCAGGTTCCAGTCCGGCGCGAGGGAACTGTCCGACGAGCACTGCAGAGCTGGTATTTCCGCCAGGCGTGTGCGGTGTTCGAGGAACGCGCTTCGGCCCTCGCTGCTCGGATCGGGATCCGCCCGGTGCGCATCCGCGTCCGCGAGATGAAGAGCCGCTGGGGGAGCTGCACGCGAGCGGGTGTCCTGACCTTCAACTGGTGTCTCATCCTCGCCCCGCTCGGAGTTGTGGATTACCTGATCGCACACGAGCTCGCGCACCTGAAGGTGCCGAACCACTCGCCGGCCTTTTGGACTGCGTGTGAGGAGATTTACCCGGGGTATCAGGTCGCGAGGCGATGGCTGCGGAGGTTTGGGGCGAGCCTGGTGATCTGAGCGGCGTGAAGCGTGGGGCGTGGAGCGTAGAGCGTTTCGTGCCCGCCTCAGTAGGTGTGCTTCAGCCTCTGCGGCGCCGTGTCCGGCCCTGGCGCAGTCTCTCGAGAGCTCGTATCGGGAACTCCGAGCGCAGGAGAGGGGCCCGCCCCGTATCGCTCCCACTCCATCCCCTTCGTTACCTCGCACGTTCACGCACTTCGCTCTCCGCTCCCCGCGCGGCTCCGCCGCGCGGCACCGCGGCGCGGAGGGGGGCTTGACATTTATGACGCAGTGCGTTATATTCTCCATGTGAAACGGAGGAGACAATGAATCACATCATCAAGAAGTACACGAACCGGAAACTCTACGACACGGTCCGCCGCCGGTACACGACGGTCGCCGAGATCGGAGAGATGGTACGTTCGGGTGAGGAATCTGTGCAGATTCTCGAGGACTCGACGGGCAAGGACATCACGGCCGCGATCATGGCGCAGGTGATTGCGCAGGGGGAGAAGGGCGAAAAGCGGCAGTTTTCGATCGATTCCCTGAAATCCTTCATCCGCGAGAAGGAGGGGTCGATTCGGGAGCTGGCCGAGAAGTATGCGCCGAAGGTGTCGGACTCGTTGAAGTCGCTGGTTGAAGAAGGGCGCAAGGCCACAGACAAGGGGCGGCGGATATTGAAGGACGAGGCGGCGGAGCTGAGGAAGGATTTCGACGGGCTGAAGAAGAGCTTTGCCGAGAAGTACGTCGAGAGGGCTTTCCAGGCGGTTTACAAGCATGGTCCGACCCGCCGCGAAGTGATCGATCTGACGGCCAAGATCGACGCCCTGAATCGGAAGTTGGATTCGCTGAACGGGGGCCGCCGCAAGGCGGGCGCGCGCACCTCCCGTCGGGCACGCAAGGCAACGGCCTAACATCCGCGCTCATTCGCGCGACATCATCCAAGAGGAGTCATTCCATGGCAACCAAGGCAAAAACCGAAGAGAAGAAAACGACTGTATCATCGATGGCGAAGGATCTCTGGCTCGCCACGCTCGGCGCCTTTTCGCTGGCCGAGGAAGAAGTCAACAGGTTCGTGAAGAAGCTTGTCGATCGCGGATCGCTTTCGCAGGAAGAGGGCAAGAAGCTGGTCGCCGACCTGCGCACGAAGGTGAAGAAGAACCGCCTCGACTTCGGCAAGATCATCGAAGAGAATGTCTCGAAGGCGCTTGAGAAGCTCAACATTCCGTCCAAGGAAGAGATCCACGATCTGACGAGAAAGGTGGATGAGCTGGCCAAGAAGATCGACACCTTCGGGACGAAAGTTGCGTAGTCGTCCATCGCGACGGTAGATCGACGTAAGGGCGACCCTCCGGTCGCCCTTACCACATACCCTCCCACTCTGGCGAACCCGAACCCGCCGGGATCGGAGCGCCCGGCGATCTCGGTGTCACCCTGGAACATCGGGTCTCGGCATTCCCTTCTGACGAGGAATTTCTGTTCGGTGCCGGCAACGATTGCGTCGAGTCAGGACTGACCACCGCGGGGTTCGTTCACGCTTCCACCGGCTGGCCGCACCTCTGCGTTTTCATTCGTTTTGAAGCTCCCTAGGGAACTTGGCAAAAAAAATGCTTGCAATCCCTTCTGGAGGTGCTATTATGCCCGTTTGTGCCGGTCGCCTGGCTCGTGACATCGGGCTGGCGTAGCTCAGCTGGTAGAGCAGCTGATTTGTAATCAGCGGGTCAGGGGTTCAAATCCCTTCGCCAGCTCCAACTTAGGGGACCCCGGGCTTTCGGCGGGCCGGGGTGGGAAAGGGTAAGTGTCTGGTTTGATAGTTATCGACGGACGGGTGGTCGAGCGGTCAATGGCACTGGGCTGTAAACCCAGCGATCTTCGGGTCTACGGAGGTTCAAATCCTCCCCCGTCCACCAATCATCCCATCGAGGCCCACGTAGCTCAGTTGGCAGAGCACATCCTTGGTAAGGATGAGGTCATCAGTTCGATTCTGATCGTGGGCTCCAGCGACCGAGAGGCAATCATAACTTAGGAGGAGTAGACAGCGATGGCCAAAGCTAAGTTCGACCGGAACAAACCGCACGTGAACGTTGGCACGATCGGTCACATCGACCACGGCAAGACCACACTCACAGCGGCCATCACAAAGACCCTTGCGATGAAAGGGATGTCTGAGGCCAAGAGTTACGACGACGTGGCCAAGGCGGATGCGAAGACTTTCCGGCGCGACGCGACCAAGATCTTGACAGTGGCCCTGGCACACGTCGAGTACCAGACGGCCAAGCGGCACTATGCGCACATCGACTGTCCGGGTCACGCGGACTACGTGAAAAACATGGTCACCGGCGCGGCGCAGATGGACGGTGCGATTCTGGTGGTCTCGGCTGCGGACGGTCCGATGCCGCAGACGCGTGAGCACATTCTGCTGGCGCGCCAGGTGAACGTGCCGCAGATCGTCGTTTTCCTGAACAAGGTGGACGTGGTCGACGATCCTGAGCTGCTGGACCTGGTCGAGCTCGAGATCCGTGAACTCCTCAACAAGTACAGCTTCCCGGGCGACACGGTGCCGATCGTCCGCGGGTCCGCTCTGAAGGCTCTGCAGAACCCTGAGTCCGACGGCAAGTGCGTCTGGGATCTGATGGACGCGATCGATTCGTTCATCCCGGATCCGGTGCGCGAGATCGACAAGCCGTTCCTGATGAGCGTCGAGGACATCTTCTCGATCACCGGGCGCGGTACGGTGGTGACCGGCCGAATCGAGCGCGGCAAGGTGAAGGTCGGCGAGGAGATCGAGATCGTCGGTTTGGGCGAGACGCGCAAGCGGACCGTGACCGGTGTCGAGATGTTCCGAAAGGTGCTGGATGAGGGCCAGGCAGGCGACAACGTTGGTATTCTGCTCCGCGGCACTGAGAAGACTGATGTGGACAAGGGCATGGTGCTCGCGAAACCGGCATCGATCACGCCTCACAAGAAGTTCAAAGGCGAGGTCTACGTGCTGACGAAGGAAGAGGGGGGCCGCCACACGCCGTTTTTCAACGGTTACCGGCCGCAGTTCTTCTTCCGCACGACAGACGTCACCGGCAACGCGACCCTGAACGAGGGCGTGGAGATGGTGATGCCGGGTGACACGAGCACGCTAAACGTCGAGCTGATCGCTCCGATCGCTATGGAGAAAGGTCTCCGCTTCGCCATCCGCGAAGGCGGGAAGACGGTCGGGGCCGGCACGATCACGGATATCGTCGAGTAGGGCGTAAGCAAACGGAGGAGCACAGGCGATGGCGGCAGTACGCGAGATCATCCAGCTTCAGTGCGGCGAGTGCAAGCGCCGGAACTACTCGACCACGAAGAACAAGAAGAAGATGACGGAGCGTCTGGAGCTGAAGAAGTTCTGCTCCTCATGCCGCCGTCACACGCCTCACAAGGAGGTAAAGTAGTCCATGCCTGAAGTCCGAAGTCCAAAGTCGCGGGCCCTGCGTTCGGGACTTGGGAGGACGGATCAGGGACTCTGGACTCTTGAGAATAGTTGAGAGCTGCAGGCCAGTAGCTCTAACGGCTAGAGCGCCGGTCTCCAAAACCGGATGTTGGGGGTTCGAATCCCTCCTGGCCTGCCAAATGATTGGACGAAGGTGAGCCGCGGGAGCGGGTGAGAAGACGGGAGCGAGAGAGCGGTGTTAGATCGGATCAACTCGTGGATAGCGAGATTCAGGACATTTACCACAGAGGTCACCACCGAGCTGAAGAAGGTCACATGGCCTCAGGAGAAAGAAGTCTCCGGCACGACGGTCGTGGTGATCGTCTCGGTATTTTTCTTCGGGATCTACCTGTACCTGGTGGACCTCGTCTTCGCGCACGTGATCCGTTTCGTACAGCAGCGTATTAGCTAGGGTTTTTCCCGAAGGAAGCAGGCGAGCAATGACGGATCTGAGACTCTCCCACGGCGGAGCCGACGGGGCGCGAGATCGGGGATATTGAGGGCAGCATGTCGAAGCAGTGGTACGTCGTTCACACATACTCGGGGTTCGAGAAGAAGGTCGCCGAGAGTCTGCGGCAGCGCGCCAAAGCTTTCAACATGACCGACGAAATCGGCGAGATCCTCATCCCGACGGAGAACGTCGTCGAAATCCGCGGGGGCAAGAAAGTTGTCACGACCAAGCGATTTTGCCCCGGATATATCCTGGTCGAAATGGACATGAACGATCGGAGCTGGCACACGGTCAAGGAAACGGCCAAGGTGACCGGTTTCGTGGGGTCCGGGCTACGCCCATCACCTCTCACCGACGACGAGGTCGCGCGGATCAAGAATCAGGTGACCTCTGCCCAGGACAAGCCAAAGATGAAGCATCTGTTCGAGCGCGGCGAGTCGGTGCGGATCGTCGACGGGCCGTTCTCGAACTTTAACGGGGTGGTCGAGCAGGTGAATCCCGAGCGCAACACGGTGAAGGTGATGGTTCCGATCTTCGGCCGTGACATCCCCGTTGAGCTGGATTTCCTCCAGGTCGAGAAATTTGCAGGGTGAGAGGAATGGAATTGGTCAGAGATTATGCGGGTGAGAGCGTGAGAGAATTGCGGTCACCACTCTCCCACTCTCCCACTCTCCCATTCTTACACCTCCGACAGGGCGGGAGTAACTCAGGTGGTAGAGTCATAGCCTTCCAAGCTATTGGTCGCGGGTTCGAGTCCCGTCTCCCGCTCCACTTACAGGCTATGGATGCAAGAATTCTGTATAGGGAGCACGTTCGATGAAAAAGGTAATCGCGCAGGTCAAGCTACAGATTCCCGCGGGCAAGGCGACGCCGGCGCCGCCTGTGGGCACCGCACTCGGTCCGCACGGCGTCAACATTATGGATTTCTGCAAGGCGTTCAACGCGAGAACGCAGGGTCAGGAAGGGCTGATCATACCGGCCGTCGTCACGGTCTTCGCGGACAGGTCCTACACGTTCATCACGAAGACGCCGCCGACGTCGGTTCTGATCAAGCGCGCTGCCGCGCTGGCCAAGGGATCGGCCGAGCCCAACAAGACAAAGGTCGGCAAGATCACGGAGAAGCAGGTGGAGGAGATCGCGAAGACAAAGCTCCAGGACCTCAACTGCTACGACTTGCAGGCGGCGCTGAAGATCGTCCGTGGGACGGCCCGGAGCATGGGCGTCGAGATCGGTTAAGGGAGAGGGCAATGGCGAGGAGAGTCGGAAAGAACACCAAGGCCGCACGAGAGCAGGCGGAGACCAAGGCTGCCTATACGCTCGAGGAGGCCATCCAGATTGTTGAAAAGATCAAGTTCGCCAGGTTCGACGAGACCGTGGAGATGTCACTCCGCCTCGGTGTCGACCCGAAGCATGCCGACCAGCAGGTCCGTGGGACCGTGGTATTGCCGCACGGCATCGGAAAGACCAAGAAGGTGCTCGTGATCACCTCCGGCGAGAAGATGAAGGAGGCAGAGGCGGCTGGGGCGGACCTCGTCGGCGGCGATGACATGATCGAGAAGATCACCGGAGGGTGGACCGATTTCGAGGCCGTCGTGGCGACACCGGACATGATGAAATCGGTCGGCAGGCTCGGAAAGATCCTCGGACCGCGCGGCCTGATGCCGAACCCGAAGACGGGCACGGTGACCACGGATGTGACCAAGGCGGTGATGGAGATCAAGGCGGGCAAGGTCGAGTACCGTCTTGACAAGACCGCGATCATCCATGTTCCCGTCGGCAAGGTCTCCTTCGGCGCCAAGAAGCTCACTGAGAATGCGCGGAGTCTGTTGGAGGCGATCGCGAAGGCCAAGCCAGCCACGTCGAAGGGCAAATTCATGAAGACTCTCATCTTCTCTTCGACGATGGGTCCCGGGATCAAAGTGAATCTGCAGACACTCGAGTTCGCGAAGTAGGGACGGAGGAAGCGACGATGAACCGAATTGAAAAAACAGCCGAGGTTGACAGCCTCGAGGCCGTCTTCTCGAAGACGCAAAATGCGTTTTTGATCAGTCTCGCCGGGCTCAACGTGGCGCAGGTCACCGACCTGCGTCGGCAGATCCGATCGACCTCGGCTCGCTGCAAGGTCGTGAAAAACAGGCTGGCCCGGGTGGCCGGATCCCGCACGCACTTGATGGAGCTCACCAAAGATCTCCGCGGCCCGATCGCCATCGCTTATACGGACAAGAAGGATCCATCGCAGCTCGCCAAGGTGATCCACACCTTCGCGAAGGCGAACCCCAAGATGGGACTGAAGGCCGGTTTCGTGCAGGGGAAAGTCGTTGCGGCGGAGAAGATCGCCGAGATTTCCACGCTTCCCTCGCGCGAGGAGCTGCTTGGCCGGATGGCCTACCTTCTGGCGCAGCCGCTCGCACGATTCGCCGGGGTGCTCGCCGCGCCTCTGCGTACCTTCGGATCGGTGATGAAGCAGGTGGGGGACAAGAAAGAGTCATGAGAACAGTTCCAGGTTCCAAGTTCTATGTCAAGAGCTCAGACTACGGGACTTTGGACGCTTGGATCGAATCCCGGCACAAGTAACGTTTAGAGCGCAATCATAGCAAAATAGGAGGAAGCGATGTCGACGATGACGAAGGAAGATTTCTTCCAGTATATCGACCGTCTCACGGTCCTGGAGCTCTCGGAGCACATCAAGGAGTTCGAGGGCCGGTACGGTGTATCCGCCGCGGCGGCGGTTGCCGTTGCGGCACCGGCTGCCGGCGCACCGGCTGCGGGGGCTGCTGCTGCTGTTGAGGAGCAGACCGAGTTCACGGTCGTCCTGACTGAGGTGGGTGACAAGAAGATCAACGTGATCAAGGTTGTTCGCGAGATCACGAGTCTGGGGCTGAAGGAAGCCAAGGACCTGGTCGACGGGGCTCCCAAGACGGTGAAGGAAGGCGTGTCGAAGGACGAGGCGGCAACGATGAAGAAGAAGTTCGAAGAGGTTGGGGCGAAGGTCGAGATCAAGTAGATCCGCAGATCCCCGGACAATGGGGAAACCGGAGTGCGTGGTCGGTTTGTGCCAGACAGGGAGCGTCCTGTCTGCGCTTGACTAAAGCCCGGGTTTAAGGAGTACCGAGAAAATGCAAGATTCCTTGCTTCAAGAAAAGCCTGGCACGTCCGTCTCTGGCGGGCGTGTGGATTTTTCGCGAATTCCCGCCGCGATCCCGATACCGAACCTCATCGAGGTGCAGAAGAAGTCCTACGAGAAGTTTCTCCAGATGGACATGCTGCCCACGGAGAGGGAAGATATCGGCCTTCAGGCTGTTTTCAAGAGCGTCTTTCCGATCGCCGATTTTCGTGACACATGCTCGTTGGAGTTCAAGGAATACTCGATCGGGTCCTGGGAGTGCAAGTGCGCCAAGCTGAAGGGCGTGGCGCACCTGAAGCGCACCTGTCGCGCCTGCAACAAGAAGGTCAGCAAAGCCGACTACGAGATGCACGGCCAGAAGTGCGTGCATTGCGGGGTCGAAGGGCAGCTCATTCTCCCGACCTGTGACAACTGTGGCGACTCGGTCCACCTCGCCATCAAGAACGACGTCTTCGAATGCCAGGAGAAGGGCATGACCTTCGCCGTACCGTTGAAGGTCACGGTTCTGCTGGTGATGCGGGAGAAGACTGAAAGCGGCGCCAAGACGATCAGGGACATCAAGGAGCAGGAGGTCTACTTCGGTGACATCCCGCTGATGACCGACAAGGGGACGTTCATCATCAACGGGACCGAGCGCGTCATCGTCAGCCAGCTTCACAGGTCGCCGGGAGTCTTCTACGAATCTTCGGACCGGAAGACGAGCTATGCGGCGCGGGTGATCCCCTACCGCGGGACATGGGTCGATTTCGAGATCGACCTGAAGAGCGGCCTCACCGTCCGTCTCGACAAGAAGAAGAAATTCCCGGCCACAGTTTTCCTGCGCGCGCTGGGGTACAAGACCGATGAGGAGCTGCTCAAAGCCTTCTACAAAGTCGACAAGGTCACCGTCAAGAACAACGAGTTCATCTTCCCCCTCTCCGAGAACCTCGTCGGCGCGAAGAGTCGCGACGACATCCTGCATCCGAGCACGAAGGAGATCCTCGCGCACGCGGAAAAGAAGATCACTCACTCGGCTCTGCATGCATTGCAGAAGGCGGGGATCAAGACGGTGTCGGTCGAGGTCGAGGAGCTGGAGAACGTCTACTCGGCCAGCCCCATCATCGACCGTGAGACCGGCGAAGAGATCCTGCCGATGAACGAGATGCTCGGGCCCGGCATCTACAGCCGCATCCTCGAACGGACGATCCCGGAGTTCGAAGTTTTCTATCCTGAGAAGGACGACATCGGGGCGACGGTTGCCGAGGCGATCAAGAAGGACACGGTAAACACGAGCGGGAAGGCGCAGGAGGAGATCTACCGGAAACTGCGCCAGGGGGAGCATGCCAGCGAAGAGGCGGCCGGAGCGCTGATCTACGACCTCTTTTTCAACTCGAAGAAGTACGACTTCTCGCGGGTCGGGCGGCTGAAATTCAACATCAAGCTCGGCATCGAGACGCCACTGGGCGAGCGCGTTCTGAAGCAGCATGACTACGTCGAGGTGGTGAAGTATCTGCTCAAGCTCCGCAAGAACATCGGCGATCTCGATGACATCGACCATCTCGGAAACCGGCGTGTCCGAAGCGTCGGCGAGCTCCTCGAGAACCATTTCCGCCAGGGTCTGGCGCGCATGGAGAGAACGATCAAGGAGAAGATGAGCGTCTACCAGGAGCTCTCGACCGCCATGCCCCATGACCTCATCAACGCCAAACCGGCGATGGCTGCGATCCGCGAGTTCTTCGGCAGCTCCCAGATGTCTCAGTTCATGGACCAGACCAATCCCCTCTCTGAAGTCACTCACAAGCGGCGGTTGTCGGCTCTCGGGCCCGGCGGTCTGAGCCGCGAGCGGGCCGGGTTCGAGGTGCGCGACGTGCACCCGAGCCACTACGGGCGCATCTGCCCGATCGAGACGCCGGAAGGTCCCAACATCGGGTTGATCTCGTCGCTGAGCTGCTACGCGCATATCGACGAGTATGGCTTCATCCAGAGCCCATATCGACGGGTTCATGGCGGGCGGGTCCTCGATCACTTCCGGATCATCACCTCCGGCGATTCGAAATGGAAGGTCGGCGACATCGTGGAGAAGTCGGAGCTGCATGCCGAGCTCGCCTCTTTGAAGCGGCGCGGGAAGCTCAGTCCCACCGTTGAGGCCTTCGCCTTCTACCTCTCTGCCTGGGAGGAGGACAAGTACGTCATCGCGCAGGCCAACATCGAAGTCGATGAAACCGGTCTGATCTCGGCTACTCGCGTGAATGCCCGCCAGGCCGGCAACCCGCGGCTCGTGACCCGGGAGGAGGTCGAGTACGTCGACGTGTCGCCGAAGCAGCTCGTTTCGGTGGCCGCGGCACTGATCCCGTTCCTCGAGCACGACGACGCCAACCGGGCACTCATGGGATCGAACATGCAGCGGCAGGCCGTGCCTCTTCTGACGGCCGAATCGCCCCTGGTGGGCACTGGTATGGAGGGGATTACGGCGCGCGATTCGGGAGCCGTGGTCGTCGCCAGGCGAGGTGGTGTCATCGACAGCGTCGACTCCCAGCGCGTCATCATCCGCGTGGAGGATGAAGAGGGCGGGTCGCTCCGGGGCGAGATCGGTGCCGACCTCTACCCGATGATCAAGTTCCGCAGATCGAACCAGAATACCTGCATCAACCAGAAGCCGATCGTCAAGCACGGCGACCGGGTCGTGAGGGGCCAGGTGATCGCCGACGGCCCGTGCACAGATCAGGGCGAGCTCGCTCTCGGGCGAAACATTCTCGTCGCCTTCATGCCCTGGCGCGGATACAACTTCGAAGACGCGATCCTCGTCAGCGAGAAGCTCGTCAAGGATGACAGCTTCACCTCGATCCACATCGAGGAGTTCGAGATCGAGGCGCGCGAAACGAAGCTGGGCCCGGAAGAGATCACGCGCGACATTCCGAACCAGAGCGAGACCGCGCTGAAGAACCTGGATGAGGCGGGCATCATTCGCATCGGCGCCTCCGTGAAGCAGGGTGACGTACTGGTGGGCAAGGTCACGCCGAAGGGTGACACACAGCTCTCCCCTGAAGAGAAGCTGCTGAAGGCGATTTTCGGGGAGAAGGCTCAGGACGTCCGCGATGCGAGCCTCACGACACCGCCGGGCATCGAGGGGATCGTGGCGGACGTGAAAATCTTCACCCGCAAGGGGCAGGAGAAGGACCCGCGGGCGCAGGCCATTGAGGCCGACGAGATTGGACGTCTGCAGAAAAACCTCGACGACGAGATCCGGATCATCAACGACGAAAAGCTGAACCGGGTCCTCGACATCCTGGTCGGGCAGACGCTGGTCTCGGACTACCTCGAGGAGAAAACCGGCCGGAGGATTTTGTCGAAGAAGACGCAGCTCGACCGCGAGTCGCTGAAGGCGCTCAATCTGGGCGAGCTCAAGAAGCTCCGCGTCGTGAACAAGGCCGAGGTCGACCTGAAGATCGCCGACATCGAGAGCAAGGCGAAGAAGCAGATCGAGAGCCTGAAGGAAAACGTCAAGGAGAAGATCGAGACGCTGAAGCGCGGTGACGAGCTCTCTCCGGGCGTCAACAAGATGGTGAAGGTCTACGTCGCGATGAAGCGGAAGCTCCAGGTCGGTGACAAGATGGCCGGTCGCCATGGGAACAAGGGCGTGATCGCGCGGATTCTGCCCGAGGAAGACATGCCGTATCTGCCAGACGGATCGCCGGTTGAGATCGTGCTGAACCCACTCGGAGTTCCGAGCCGCATGAACGTGGGGCAGATCCTGGAAACGCACCTGGGATGGGCGGCGCGCGCTCTCGGCCTCAAGATCGCAACGGCCGTTTTCGACGGCGCACGAGAGAGCGACATCAAGGAGAAGCTCAAGCTGGCCGGCCTTCCCCTCAGTGGGAAGACGAGGCTCTTCGATGGGATGACGGGGATGGCGTTCGAGCAGGAAGTGACGGTCGGTTACATCTACATGCTGAAGCTCTCTCACATGGTCGACGACAAGATCCACGCGCGATCGATCGGTCCGTACTCGCTGATCACGCAACAACCACTGGGCGGCAAGGCTCAGTTCGGTGGACAAAGGTTCGGGGAGATGGAGGTCTGGGCGTTGGAAGCCTACGGGGCCGCGCACATCCTCCAGGAGCTGCTCACGGCCAAATCGGACGACGTGACGGGCCGGGCCAAGATCTACGAGGCCATCGTCAAGGGTGATGCGAGCTTCGAGCCCGGGTTGCCGGAGTCGTTCAATGTTCTTGTCCGCGAGCTCCAGAGCCTCTGCCTCGACGTCGAGTTCCTGAAGAGGGAATCGACGGAGTCGGGCAGTTAGGAGACGGGAGGACAACTGTGCTGAGCTCAAGAAATCAGGAAAGAGTGGCCAATATTACCGAGTTCGACGGGATTCGCATCGGGCTCGCTTCGCCCGAGAAGATCATGAGTTGGTCGTTCGGGGAGGTGACCAAGCCCGAGACGATCAACTACCGTACGTTCAAGCCTGAGCGGGACGGGCTTTTCTGCGCCAAGATCTTCGGCCCGATCACCGATTGGGAGTGCCTCTGCGGCAAGTACAAGCGCATGAAGCACAAAGGTGTGGTCTGCGACAAGTGCGGTGTAACGGTGACACAGGCGCGCGTGCGGCGCGAACGGATGGGGCACATCAAGCTGGCCTGTCCGGTGTCTCACGTCTGGTTCTTCAAGGGGCTGCCGAGCCGCATCGGACATCTGCTGGATCTGTCCTTGCGCGAGCTCGAACGCATCCTCTACTTCGAATCCTATGTCGTGGTCGAAGCCGACAAGGACACGGGGCTGAAGAAGGGTGAGCTGCTGACCGAAGAGCGATATCGTGAGGTAAAGAAAGAGTACCTGGACAAGTTCACGGCGGCGATGGGGGCCGAGGCCATCCAGGATCTGCTGCGCAAGATCGACTGCGACAAGGAAGCGAAGCGCCTGCGCGAGGCGATGAAGACCGAAACGTCGGCTCAGAAGCGCACCAAGTTTGCCAAACGCCTCAAGGTCGTCGACGCCTTCCGCAAGTCCCAGAACAAGCCGGAGAATATGATTCTCTCGATCATTCCGGTCATTCCGCCCGAGCTGCGTCCGCTGGTGCCGCTGGATGGCGGCAGATTCGCGACCTCGGACCTCAACGATCTCTACCGCCGGGTGATCAATCGGAACAACAGGTTGAAGAGGCTGATGGAGCTGCGCGCGCCGGATGTGATCATTCGCAACGAGAAGCGCATGCTTCAGGAAGCCGTGGATGCGCTCTTCGACAACGGCCGGCGCGGGCGCGTGCTGCGCGGCAGCAACAACCGGCCGCTCAAGAGTCTCAGCGACACGCTCAAGGGCAAGCAGGGCCGGTTCCGCCAGAACCTCCTCGGCAAGAGAGTCGATTATTCGGGCCGGTCGGTGATCGTGGTCGGACCCGAGCTCAAGCTGCACCAGTGCGGGCTGCCGAAGAAGATGGCACTCGAGCTCTTCAAGCCCTTCATCTACCACCGCCTCGAAGAGAAGGGTTTGGCTCAGACAATCAAGCAGGCGAAGGAGATGGTCGAAACGCAGAAGCCGGAGGTCTGGGACTGTCTGGAGGACGTGATTCGCGAGCATCCGGTGCTGCTGAACCGCGCCCCGACCCTGCACCGGCTCGGGATCCAGGCCTTCGAACCCGTGTTGATTGAAGGAAAGGCCATCAAGATCCATCCGCTGGTCTGCACGGCATTCAATGCCGATTTCGACGGCGACCAGATGGCGGTGCACGTGCCGCTGTCGCCAGAGGCCCAGGTCGAGGCGAACGTGCTGATGATGTCCACCAACAACATCCTCTCGCCGGCCAACGGGCAGCCGATCGCGGTGCCCAGCCAGGACATCGTGCTGGGATGCTACTACCTCACCAAGTCGAAGGTGGAGAGCAAGGGCGAAGGACGCGCGTTCTCGGTCCCCGACGAGGTGCTGCTGGCCCTCGAGATGGGCGAGGTCGAGACGCTGACCCCGATCCGCATCAAGTACAGCGGGGAGTTCATGGATCTGACAACGGTCTACGACGATCAGGATGTCCTCCATGCCCCGATCCAGGTCCTGAAGGAGCAGATCATCAACACGACCGTGGGTCGCGTGATCTTCAACGAAGCGCTCCCGAAATACTTTCCATTCGTCAACGGGTTGCTCAAGAAGAAGGGGCTCCAGCAGCTCGTCTACTACTGCTACTTGCGCTACGGGCTCTCAGCGACCGTCGAGATCCTCGACAAGCTCAAGGAGCTCGGCTTCCGGTACGCGACCACCGCGGGCATTTCGATCGGCATCGACGATCTGGTTATCCCTATGGCAAAGGCGCCGCTGGTCGAAACCGCGCGCAAAGATGCTCTCGCGGTTGAGCAGCAGTATCTGGACGGCGTGATCACCAATGGCGAACGATATAACAAGATCATCGATATCTGGCACAAGGTCACGGGCCGCGTCGCAGACGAGATGTACAAGGAAATGGAGAAGACCGACCGGGAGGGGAAGAGTTTCAACCCGATCTTCCTGATGGCCGATTCGGGCGCCCGAGGCAGCAAACAGCAGGTGCAGCAGCTCGCCGGGATGCGCGGTTTGATGGCGAAGCCGTCGGGCGAAGTCATCGAGACACCGATCACGGCGAACTTCCGCGAAGGGCTCACCGTGCTGCAGTACTTCCTCTCGACCCACGGGGCACGCAAAGGCCTCGCCGACACGGCCCTCAAGACCGCCGACTCCGGCTACCTCACGCGGCGCCTCGTCGACGTGGCCCAGGACGTCATCATCTCCGGTGATGACTGCGGCACGCTCGATGGCATCCACGTCTCGGCGATCGTGGAGAGCGGAGACGTCATCGAGCACCTACGCGACCGTATCGTCGGGCGTGTGACGGGCGAGACTGTGCGCGACCCGGCCACGGGCGAGGTGATCGTGGAGGCTGCCGAAGAGATCACCGACGAGATCGCGAATTTGATTCAGGACGTCGGGATCGAGCGGGTGAAGATCCGATCGGTGCTGAGTTGCGAGCGGCAGAGAGGGGTGTGCGCGAAGTGCTACGGGCGCAACCTCGCGACCGGGCGGATGGTCGAGCAGGGAGAGGCTGTCGGAGTCATAGCGGCGCAATCGATCGGTGAACCGGGCACGCAGCTCACGATGAGGACCTTCCACATGGGCGGCACCGCATCGAAGATCTCGGCGCAGAGCAGCCTCGAAGCCAAGAACGGCGGAACGACGAAGTTCGTCAACATGCAGACGGTGCGCAACAAGGACGGAGACCTGGTCGTCATGAACCGCAACGGCTCGCTGATCATCGTGGACCAGAAGGGGCGCGAGCGTGAGCATTACCAGGTTGTCTACGGGGCGCGACTGAAAATGAACGACAAGAGCGAGGTGGCGAAGCGCCAGCTCCTGGTCGAGTGGGATCCGTTCACATCATCGATTCTGACCGAGGTCGGCGGCGCGGCGGTGTTCAAGGACATCATCGAAGGCATGACCATGGAAGAGATCCAGGACGAGGTCACGATGATGCGCCGCCAGGTCATCGTGTCGGCCTCAGACGAGAAGAAACAGCCCGCGATTCAGATCAAGAACGACAAGGGCAGGATGGTCAAGAGCTACATGCTTCCGGTGGGCGCCCACCTGATGATCAAGGACGGCGACGAGGTCCATCCCGGGGACGTTCTCGTGAAAGTCCCCCGAGAAACGACCAAGACGAAGGACATCACCGGCGGCCTGCCGCGTGTGGTCGAGCTCTTCGAGGCGCGCAAGCCGAAGGATCCAGCCATCATCACCGAGATCGATGGCGCCGTATCCTACGGCGGTATCATCAAGGGTCAGCGCAAGATCGTCGTCAAGAACGCCGCAGGCGAGAACTCGGAATACCTCATTCCGCGCGGCGCGCCCATCTACGTGCAGGAAGGCGAACAGGTCAAGGCCGGCGAGCCGCTCATGGACGGTCCGAGAAACCCGCACGATATCCTGAGCGTGCTTGGAGAGAAGGAGTTGCAGAACTACCTGGTGAACGAGATCCAGGAGGTCTATCGGCTCCAGGGCGTCAACATCGACGACAAGCACATCGAAGTGATCGTGCGCCAGATGATGCGGTGGGTGAAGATCGAAGAGGTTGGCGACACCGAGTTCCTGGTTGACGAGCAGGTCGACAGATTCAGGTTCCAGGACGAAAACGCCCGCGTGAAGACCAAGTCAGGCAAGCCTGCGGTCGGCCGCCCGCTGTTGCTCGGTATCACCAAAGCATCTCTCTCGACCGACAGCTTCATCTCGGCCGCCTCGTTCCAGGAAACGACGCGCGTCCTCACCGAAGCGTCGATCAACGGCAGGGTCGATCACCTCAGGGGACTCAAGGAGAACGTTATCGTCGGACGCCTGATCCCGGCCGGTACGGGACTCGATTTCTACCGGGCGGTCGAGATCCCCGAGGAGGAGAGACCCGAGCACAAGCTCCTCGGCGACGCCCTCGGGATCGATGACAGGCCGGAGAGCGCGTGAGGAATTGAGTCATTGCGTCATTGATCCATTGAATTATTGTTGGGAAAGGAAAGATCTATGGACAAGCGAGAGTCGAGAAACCCGGTAGAATCGCCGAAAAGCCGACAGCGTGCGGACAATGAGAAAATGACTCGATGTCCCAATGAATCAATTCCGAAACGTGCGATGGCCGTTTTCACTTTCTTGATCACGATTCTGGGGGCGGCCGCGGCCCAGACTCCGCCCGCACCGCCGACGCCGTCGCCGACGCCGCCTGCGGCGACCCCGGCGTTCCCGCCCACCGTCTCCACCGCGCTCGATCAGGTCGCCCTCACCGGTGCCGATCGGACGGACGTTAATCTGCGATTCGTCCGGACACTGTTCATGCCCTCGGTGGCAGGGAAGGTGCAGAGCGTCCTGATATTCGAAATGACGCCGGTCGAGATGAAGGTTGAACCTGTGGTCCCACCTGTCCCACCCGCTCCTCCGGCACCGGCAACGCCACAAGGTGATACGGCACAGCCCGCCCCCTCAGTGCCTCCCGTGCCTCCGGCTCCGATCACGGTGAATACCTTTTATCGACTGACCAAGGCCGACGCCAACGGCGCTTACCTGCCGTACGACGATTACATCGTGGTCTACCAGGAACCTGTCGATCAGACAGCCGGTGCAGCCTCATATACCGTGTCTCTAACTTTGGATCCCGGATCTTACAAACTTCTGATGGCGGTTTCGGATGAGAAGCTCATAAAGATGGCGACGGTCAGGGCCGGCCTGGAGGTGCCGAATCTGATGTCGGAGAAGGGCGAGCTGGTCACGACACCTGTGATGTTCACGAACTCGGTAAAGATGCTCGACGCCGCCGCGGTTGAACGCAGCGCGAGAGTGCACAAGAACGAGTTCTACTTTGCGAATCTCGCGATTCAGCCAAAATTCGACAACACGTTTGCGGCGGGCGAGTCGAAGGAGCTACTTTACTTCGTGCTCGGTGCAAAGCCCGAACAGACTGAACGCGGCCCCGGTGTCAATGTGGAGATCTCATATGCTGTGAAGAAGGGCAGCGAGAGCGTCATCAAGTATGACAAGAAGGCGATGGTCCTGCCCGCCGGCTTCCCGATGATCAATCACCCGCTGCCGCTCGAGGCGAAGGACAAGACGCTCACGCCGGGCGCCTACTCGCTTTCCATCGAGATCGAAGACAAGGTCGGCGGCAAGAAGCTGAAGACGGAAGTTCCGATCGAGATCAAGTAGCGCCAACGCGGCGGAGCCGCAACCTGCATTGGTTGCGTCGCCACCGCGCGTGAGAGCGTCCGCCGCGCTGCGCGCGCCTTGAGCGTGGAGCGTGAGAGCGTTCCGTGCCATCCTGAGCGACCGAGAAAACTGGTCCGTTCCTGCATTCCTCCCTTCCTGCTTTCCTGAGAGGAGTCCGGAAGATCTCACCCTCTCGAAAGTCTTGCCATTTCGTGTCAGCACTCAACTTCTCAGACACTATGCTCATTCGACGGCTGCGCCTCGAATGAGAGGCTCGCTTCGCTCGCAGCCGAAATCCGCAA
>JACPPM010000260.1 GCA_016191015.1 Acidobacteriota bacterium
GCGCAGCCGGGCCGAAGGATCTCCTGCAAGACCCGTAGCCCATGGAGGAGATCCTTCGTCACCGGGCGTCGCCCGGCTCCTCAGGATGACGTTACGTTCATGCCCGTGTGCGTCTACTCCAAATCTCAGCGAGCACCACGCGGATTGACAACCTCCCTGCGGCACTCTATTAATCAGGTATGGGTCGGGGCTGGGCAGGTCCGGGTCAAAACAGGGTGAGAAGTCTGCCTGGGTCGCACGTGCGCGTGCACGTTGCCCGTCCCGGTGCCTTGGTTGCTGCAAAGGTCCCTCAGAAGAGAAGAGGACCAAGGAGGACAAAGAATGCATCGTTCGACTAGATATGTCTCGGTAAGGCTGTTCGTTCTCGCGATCGCTGCGATCACGTGTATCAGCATCTCTGCACCGCTGTTCGCCGGCGAGCACCCGACGGCGACGAAGCCGGGGATGGCGAAGTTCCTGGTTGAGTCACCTCACACGCCGGAGGAATGCCTGGCGGCACTCGACAAGATGGCCGTCGCCCCCGGAACGCTTGCGAAGTTTGATTGGGGCTGCATGGCAGGCGATCACACCGGCTATGCGATTGTTGAGGCTGCCAACGAGACGGCCGCCCTCGAGTCGATCCCAGCGTCGATGCGCGGCGGTGCGAAGGCGATCAAACTGAACAAGTTCACCCCCGAACAGATCAAGGCTTTCCACCAGAAATAGGTACCGGCCGGGAGGATCGGAACCGAGGGGCGAAGAATCCTTCGCCCCTGACTCCCTTTCTCGCCCCTTACGAGATTTCGAGCCACCTGAACCAGATCGGGTGGTTTTCCTTGTACCAGCGCAGCACGCGGCGCATGTACTCCTTTTTCGCCGGTGGCAGGACCGCCTCGTCAACGCGATCGAAAAAAATGTGAATGCCGTCGTCGTTGAGGAACTCGAGAGCCTCCGAGTACCAGGTCTGCAGCTCGTTGCGTATGCGGCCTGAATCGGAGATCTTTACAGGTCGGGTTCTGTAGTCCTGTCCGGCGTAGAACCTGTCGAGAAGCGGAGAGAAGACGTAGCGGCTCTCTTCGAAGGTCTTGGTCAGACGCAACGTGAGTGTGATCTCGCGGATCCCGCGGTGGTACGAGGCGTGAGTGGTCACCTTGTAGGTACCCGGCTTGATTTCCTGGACTCCTGGCACGCCCGTGTAGGGGTCGGGCAGCATGTAGCCGGCCAGTGCGAGACCGCGCCAATCCTTTTTCGGAAAGAAATCGTCGACAGTAAGGGTCCGCTTTCCCAGCGGCATACCGGCCGCTCGAGCGTGTTTTAGAATGCCACGGTATCTCTCGGCTTCCTTCTCCCCTACTTCGTGCCCGAGCACGTCGGAAAGGTCACGCCCGAAATTGGGCGAGTTGGGATTCAGATGCATCACTCGGGACTCGCGCTTGTACGAGACGTCGAACTTGGATGAGAAGATGGCCATGGAGGTAGTGAGGCCGAGCATCGGATCCAAGCTGCTGGCCTGGATAGCTTCGGCGGTGGCAGCGTACCCATCACAGATGAACAGGTGGGTCCTTCCGTCATGACCGGTGAAGGTGCCCACACGATACGTGGGTGCGTACGTACCCGACTCCAGGAATGCAGCCATGCCACCCGGGACTTGCCATCCCTCCTCGACCAGATGAGCGCCGGCCTCCCTCCACTCCCCCCACAGTTCCCCGATCCGCGGTTCCCTTGGCGTCCCGCCGAGTGTCCAGACGTGCACGTGCTCTGAGAGGATTCCCGGGAAGGCAGCACGGATCGCGTCCATGACGAGCGAGCGTGGCGTGAGATAGGTCATGAGGACGGAACGTTCGGCTGCCGTCTCTACGACCTTGCGCGGGAGAGCCAGGTATCCCATGTAGCCTTCATATGGGAGCGAGACCTTCAACGGCTGGTCGAACAGATGCAGCACGGCCATGGGTCCGGTCGGGGCGCCCTTGGCGAAGCGCGACGTGTTCTCGAGCGTGTCGATGGCCGCCCCCCAGATACTGATCCCGGCAGCCACCATATCGCCCCAGAACTCTTCCCAGTGATATGACGGGTCGTTGATCAGCCGGTGGACGTGGTGGTCTACAACCCGCGCGACCTGCGGCCGGGCATAAACGCGGCCGAAGCCGAGGAGCGGGTTGGAGCCCATTTCGGGCGTCTCGCCGACTTTCGGCATGAGCCCCTCGCCCAGGCTCACCATCACCGCGTGGTTCTCCGGCAGGTCACGCGCCAGATACCAGAGCGCCTCACTCATTGCGTAGGCTGAGACCGCGTCAGAATCCTTCTTGACGGTGTTCAACCCGGCTTTGTCGAGCCCTTTCCCCTCACCATACCGCCCGAAGAGGCGTGTGCCGAGGGCGGTCACGGCGGCAGTCATGATGAATGCGCTCTCGAGGGATTCGCCCACGAAGGAGAACTCATCGCCGGGCTGTCCCTGGATCCACTTCTCCTCCACATCTTCGAGCCAGAGATGGAATCGGCCGAGGATGTTGTGAGTGTCGAAGGCCCACTGAGCAATACGATTGCGTTGTTCCATTTCCATGGCACTCCTCCTCTCCGCCCGCTTTCGCGCGCGGCCGGTGCGTAAGGTCGCGGTTTCTTATGAGACTGCAGCAGTATACTACAGAGCGCGGTCCTTCGAGCCTTGCGCGTGCCCGCGTCCTGTTTCGATTTGACCTCCTGGCTGCTTCAGGAGAGACTGCACCGATTGGAGGCAGCATGAAGAGGTTGGCATTGGCTGGTGGGTCGCTCGTAATCATAGTTCTTGCGGCAGGCGCGGCCAGGCAGGCCGCTGACGCGCAGCCTTTCTCGCGAAGCCGATGGATCGCCGAGAACATCGGGCGGCTGAGGTTCTCCGGTGGGGTGATACCCGCGGGACAAGCCGCGGTCGGGCATTCAGGATCCATCGAACCGATCCAGGCGGATCCAGGGACGCTGCCCAACTTCAGGGTCAGTCACGATATCGTGCCGGGGCCGCATGGGTCGGGTCAAGCAGAGACGCAGGCCGAGCCCTTTGTCGCAATCAACCCATCGAACCCCAGCAACCTCCTGGCCGGCTACCAAGACATCCGCTTTGAGGATGGCGGGGCCCGCGCGCTGACGGCGGCATACTCGATCGATGGCGGACGAAAGTGGAAGGAGACGATGCTGCCGAAGCTGACCAAGGTCACCGGAGGGCCGTACGACCGGGCCTCGGATCCCTGGGTCGCCTTTGGGCCGGACAATCGTGCCTACTACGTGAGTATCGCATTCAACGAAACCACGCCTAAGAACGGCGTCTACGTCAACGCTTCTACGAATGGGGGGAAGACGTTCGGGAGGCCCGTGGAGGTCCATGTCAACGAGACCTCGTCCGCGTTCGATGACAAAGAGAGCATGGTCGTCGATAGTGGGGACGGAAGCCCATTCCGTGGATATGTATATGTGGGGTGGGACGACGCCGGTACGGGTATCGAGTACGTGAGCCGCTCACGAGACAACGGAACGACCTACGAGGAGCCGGTGGCCCTCGATACGGCCGGAAACAACATCGGCATCGTGATGGTCGTCGCGTCGAATGGCACAGTCTACGCGTTCTGGAATCGCGTCCTCGGGAACGAATACGCCGTGGTGTGGGCCAAATCCGAGGACGGCGGAGCTACGTGGGGGACGCCGGCGAAAGTGGCCGACATTCGAGCGGCCGGTGTTCCGGATCTCCGGACCGGGGACGGCCTTCCCATGGCCGCAATCGATCAGAATTCCGGCGCCCTCTACGTTGTCTGGCAGGACGCCAGATTCACAACGGGGGTCGATCAGGCAGTGATCTGCAGATCGACCAATGGTGGGAGGACGTGGAGCGCCCCGAAGAGGGTATCCGACGGGCCTTCTGACGCGCCGAGCTTCACACCGGCGGTGGCAGTTACACGCGACGGCAAGGTTGGCGTCGCGTACTACTCGATGCGTAACGACCCAACCAGGCAGTTCCTCGTTGACCACTACCTGGCCATCTCATCGGATAAGGGGAAGACCTTTGCCCCGAGTATTCGCGTCAGCAAGGCCACCTTTGACGTTCGAGACGCCGCGATTGCCAGAGGCTATTTCCTCGGGGACTATCAGGGCATCGTCGGTGGAAACACGGTCTTCCATCCGTTCTTCATCGCGACGCTCAAGAACTCCGCCATCGACTCCACCACAAAGCAGCCGGATGCCTTCGCCTCTCGCGTGACGCCGTAAACCGGCGAGCAGCGCTTGATTTCGACCGTCGCGGCCACTATGGTTTGAAGGGAGTGGTGGAGGACAGGCGGTGGAGGATCGCACCAGAATTTTGGAGGCGGCACTCGAGGCCGCAGCAAACGCCATCGTCATCACCGACACGAAGGGGTCGATCCTGTGGGTCAACAACGCGTTCACTCGCCAGACCGGGTACGAGCGCCAGGACGTCTTGGGCCAGAACCCCCGACTACTGAAATCAGGGCGACAGGATCCGGCGTTTTACACCGATCTCTGGCAGGCGATCACATCCGGACGTGTCTGGCGCGGAGTGCTCCTCAACAGACGAAAAGACGGCGGTGAGTACCCGGAGGAGATGACGATCACTCCCGTCCGGGGTGAGGGCGGAGACATCACCCATTTCATCGCCATCAAAGAGGACATCACAGATCGGAGGCGCGCGGAAGAGGCGATGCTCGAGAAGGAGAAGCTGGAGAGCATCGGCGCTCTCGCGGCCGGCATCGCCCACGACTTCAACAATCTCCTCACCGTCGTCCTCGGCCACACGGCCTTGGCCGTCCATCAGTTGGGACGAAATCACCCCGTGGGCTCGCAGCTTCAGCGTGCCATGGAGGCGACCGAAAAAGCCGCCGACATTACCCGCCAACTACTCGCCTACGCCCGGAAAGGCCAGTACAAGCAGGAGAATCTCGATATCAACGGCCTCCTTAGAGAAAATCAACGGCAGATCGCCACTCTACTCGGCACGAATATCAGACTGAGCCTTGACTTGGCTCCGGACGTCCCCATCGTCTCGGCCGACCCGGTACGGGTCCGACAAGTGCTTTTTGACCTGGTTGTCAATGCCAGGGACGCCATCCAGGAGATCCGTGCGGATCGGTCGAACAGCCAAGACTGTGCGGTGACGATTGCCACCGGAAGCCGAGCGATCACTCCAGACTCTGATCTCACTGGCTACCAGGCAAACGCTGTTCCCGCCCCGGGCCTCTATGCCTCGCTGAGGATTAGTGACACCGGACCGGGAATGGATCCCGACATCGTCACCAGGATCTTCGACCCGTTCTTCTCCACGAAGTTCGTCGGGCGCGGCCTGGGACTAGCCGCCGTCCTCGGGATCGTGCTCGTCCATCGAGGCGGATTGCAGGTCGTGAGCGAGCCGGGAAAAGGCACGGCCTTTACAGTTCTGCTTCCGGCGGAGAGTGCGGACGACCGGACTCAAGCTCGTGAACCAGGCTGCTGGCAAGAGGCCCGCGGTGAATCGCGTTCCACCCCTGCTTCTCTGACAAAGCCCTGACACCGTTGACCCACGGGCGGCCGGTTCCCGCGCCTATTGACAACCGGATCTTCTAGTCATATAGTCGTTTTGTCGAGGGAGGAGACGCGCGGTGCTGAGCCAGACGGTAGGATATGCAGTGACCGCAATGGGCTGGGTGGCCGGTAGCGGAGACGGCCCTGTGCTGGTCCGAGACATCGCGGCTGGGACGGGGATACCGAGTGCCTACCTTGCGAAGATCGTCAACTCGCTCGCGCGCAAGGGGTTCGTCGTGACGCAGCGCGGGACGAAGGGTGGCGTGGCGCTCGCACACAGGCCCGAGTCGATCACGATCTACGATCTGTGCGCGGCCCTTGACGACCCGCTCGTGAAGGAGCGGTGCATGCTGGGCATGGCTTCCTGCTCCGACGATCGTCGCTGCCCGGCTCATGAGTTCTGGAAAGCTCAACGCGAGAAGGAACTTGAATTCCTGCGGAGGACGACGCTCTCGGATGTGGCGGCGTTCGAACACAGGAGAACGCGGTAGCTGGCCCCGGAACGGGGCTGTTCGAAAAACCTCTCCTTCGAGAAAGGAGTGTGAGTCATGAGCACGACCTCTACCTGCGTGCCGGCGTCTGCGGATGCGGATTGCAAAGCCACTCAGCGCACGGAGGCGCCGCTAGTCCTGCTCGGGGACGAAGCCGTGGCCCGCGGCGCCTGCGATGCGGGCATCACGGCTGCGTACGCATATCCCGGCACGCCATCGACTGAAATCCTGGAATACGTCATGGCCCAAACCGGCGGCCGGGGCAGGCCGATCGCTCGCTGGTGCGCCAACGAGAAGACTGCGTACGAGGAGGCGATGGGCGTTGCCTTTGCGGGTAAGCGCGCCTTGGTCGCGATGAAGCACGTGGGACTGAACGTTGCGGCCGACCCGTTCATGAACTCGGCGCTGGTGTCCGTTCACGGAGGTCTCGTTCTGGCTGTCGCTGACGACCCCGGCATGCACAGTTCCCAGAACGAACAGGACAGCCGCTGGTACGCCGATTTTGCGCGCATCATCTGCCTCGAGCCGGCGAATCAGCAGGAAGCTTACGAAATGACTCGAGAGGCATTCGATCTGTCCGAGCGGTTTCGAATACCCGTGATGATTCGTCTGGTCACGCGTCTCGCGCACAGCAGGGCAGTGGTGCGCGTGAGTGAACCGCGCGGCGAGAACGCCGCCAAGATGGCACCCGACATCTCATCCTGGATCCTCCTCCCCTCCAACGCCAAGCGCCAGTGGCGCGACCTGCTCAACAAGCAGCCCGCCCTCTCGGACTACACGCTTGAGTCCGCGCACAACAGGCTGGACCTGATCGAAGCCGAGAGGTCTTTCGGCGTGATCACGACCGGCATCGCGCGCAACTACCTTTTGGAGAACCTTGACGACCTCGCCATTCGCCCGTCACATCTCCACATCGGGGCATATCCCCTCCCGCTGGACAAGGTCAGGGTCCTTGCTGATCACGTCAAGACGCTTCTTGTTCTTGAGGAAGGCTATCCGATTGTCGAGCGGTTGCTCAGGGGCATCCGCCATGGGCAACTCCTGATTCTCGGCAAGGAAACGGGAGAGGTCCCCGCGGCCGGCGAGCTCACACCTGACATCGTGCGTCAGGCACTCGGTCTCACGTCCCACCGCGGAGTCGATCTCCCAACGCTCGATCTCCCCAGCCGGCCTCCTCAGCTGTGCTCCGGCTGCCCGCACGGTGATTCCTACGACGCACTCAAGAAGGCGCTGCTGGGGTTCGAGTCACCCGTGGTGACATCCGACATCGGTTGCTACACGCTCGGCGCCCTCCCGCCTTACTCCGCCATTCAGACGTGCGTGTGCATGGGAGCGTCGGTGAGCATGGCGACGGGGGCGGCTGAGGCGGGCTGCTATCCGGTCCTCGCCGTCATAGGCGACAGCACGTTCGTGCATTCGGGTGTCACTCCGCTGATGGATGCCGTCTCAGCGAACACCGACATGACACTGATCATCCTCGATAACGAAACCGTGGCGATGACCGGCGGGCAACCGTCGCTTTTGCCCACGTCGAGGCTCGCCGGCCTCATCCTCGGACTCGGCATCGACCCGGATCACTTCCAGGTGATTTCGGCGCACCGGAGAGACACCGAAAAGAATGCGGAGATCATCCGCAGGGAAATCGCGCATCGCGGGCTCTCGGTCATCATCGCCGTCCGGGAATGCATCGAGACCGCAAAAAAGAGGAAGCGAGGCTGACCCATGAAATACGACATCGTCCTTGCGGGTGTCGGCGGGCAAGGGGTGCTCTCGGTTTCGGCGCTCATCGCGAAGAGCGCGATGAAGGAAGGGCTGTTCGTCAAGCAGTCCGAGGTACATGGGATGGCGCAGAGAGGCGGAGCGGTTTCGGCGCATCTTCGGATCTCCGACAGGCCGGTCGCCAGCGACCTGATCCCGTATGGCACCGCATCGATGATCCTCAGCATGGAGCCGCTCGAGGCCCTTCGCTACCTCTCCTATCTCGGAGTGAATGGCACTGTGGTCACATCGACCGATCCCGTCGACAACATCCCGGACTACCCGCGGATGGAGCAGATCCTTGTCGCGATCCGCTCGCTCCCGCACTCGGCGACGATCGATGCGGAAAGGCTGGCGCGGGAGAGCGGCTCGGTGCAGGCAATCAACATGGTGCTCGCGGGCGCTGCCTCTGGCCTGCTCCCGATCAAGGTCGAAACGATGCAGGAATCCATTCGCGAGCTCTTCGGGCGCAAGGGCGAGAAGGTGGTTCAGACGAACCTGCGGGCGTTCGAGACCGGGAGGCAAGCGGCGGCATGCTGATAGACAGCGCAGCGATCGCAACGATTCTGCGAAAGGCGGAGACGGAGCGGCGCGGAGCACTGTTGGAGACGGAGGGGTTCGGCATCCTGACTGCGATGGGCATCAGGGTGCCGCGACAGGTCTTCGTCCGAGGCAGGGGCGAATTGAAAGACTCTGCGGTTCCAGCCGGCGAACGGGTCGTCCTCAAGGTCGTCTCACCAGCGATCCTGCACAAATCCGAAGCAGGCGGGGTGCAGATCGTAGCGAACGATTCGGACGTGATAGTGGCGGCGATCGAACAGATGTCGGCACGATTCGGAGAGATCGACGTGCGTGGTTACACGATCAGTGAGTACATCCCGTATGACCCCTCGCTCGGTAACGAGCTGCTGATCGGCGCCAGGTGGACAGCCGAATTCGGACCGGTCGTCACGTTCGGCGCCGGCGGGATTTTTGCCGAATTCCTGGCGAAGAGCTTCAGGCCCGGCAGTGACTCCGCCATTTTGTCAGCCCGGTTGGTCGCGGAAGACGAGATCATGCCCTGCCTCGAGCAGGCAGCGATCAGCCGTCTGGTTTTCGGAGGGCTCCGGGGCCAGAGCGGCAGAGTCGATCCGCAGGCCATCGCGAAGGTCGTCGCCGACTTTTGCGCATTCGCGAACGCATTCATGCCGGATCCGATCGCCGAGCTCGAGATCAACCCGATGGTGCTCTCCAGTGGACACCTCGTTGCGCTTGATGTCCGCGGGCTCCTGAGCCACGCTGTCGGGTCCGCCGAGCCGGCACGCCCCGTCGCGAAGATCCGGAACCTGCTGCAGCCTCGTTCGATCGCGATCGTAGGGGTCTCGGAGAAGCTCAACCCGGGTCACATCATCCTCAACAACATCCTGGGTGAGGGATTCGACCGCGACCGGATCTATGTCGTCAAGCAGGGCAGCGATACGATCGAAGGCTGCCAATGCTATCCGGACATCGAAGCGATGCCGGGACGGGTGGATCTTTTCATCCTGAGCGTGAGCGCGGCGCAGACGCCTGGGATCATCACGAGGATCGTCGAGGGCCGATGGGCCGAGAGCCTTATCGTCATTTCCGGCGGGCTGGAAGAGAAGCAGGGCACCGAGGCGATTGTGGCGCGGATGAGAGGGACGCTCGCGCGCGCGCGGGTGAGTGATTGGCATGGTCCTCTCATCAACGGTGGCAACTGCCTTGGGATACGCTCAGGGCCCGGCCACTATGACACCCTGTTCATTCCCAAGCACAAGCTCCCCGCGCCGGCAGTGGAGAGATCCCCGCTTGCGATCATATCGAGCAGCGGCGCGTTTGCGATCGCGCGCATGAACAAACTCCCTCTCAACCCCAGATACCTGATCTCCCTCGGCAACCAGATGGATCTGACGCTTGGCGACTACCTTTCATACCTCGCCGACGACGCGGAGATCGAGGTCTTTTCGGTCTATGCTGAGGGATTCCGCCCTCTGGATGGTTTACGGTTTCTCGAAGCTGCCAGACGGATCACTGCGACCGGGCGCACGGTGATCTTGTATCGCGCGGGGCGCACCGCGGCGGGCGCGAAGGCGTCGGCGAGTCACACGGCAGCGATTGCCGGCGACTACGCCGTCACCCGCGTCCTTGCAGAACAGGCTGGCGTCGTTATGGCGGAAACCATCGCCGATTTCGAAGATCTGACGAAGATCTTTGTCCTCCTCAGAGACAGGCGGGTCGCCGGGCTGCGGCTCGCTGCAGTCTCGAATGCAGGCTTCGAATGTGTCGCCATGGCCGACAACCTTCATGACTTCAGCTTGGCCCGATTCGGAAAGGAAACTGTGTCTGGTCTCGAGGAATTATTCCGCAGATGCCACCTCGAGGAGATCGTGGACCTGCACAACCCGGTGGATCTCACCCCGATCATGGACGACGGCGCGACCGCAGACGCGATCCGCGCCGTGCTCCTCGACGCCAACGTCGACATCGTCGTCATCGGTTGCGTGCCCCTCACGGGCGCACTCAACACCCTGCCCCCATCGAACGGGCATGGCGAGAACATTCACAACTCGGAAGCTCTTGCGATGCGCATGGCCGCGATCCGGCGCGATATTTCCAAGCCCTGGGTGGCTATCGTGGATGGCGGCGCGATCTATGATCCGATGGTCAAGGTACTCGAAGAGAACGCGATTCCAACCTTCAGGACTGCAGATAGGGCTCTCCGTCTCTTCAACCGGTTCTGCGCGGCCCGCGTGCGTGCACTCGCCCAGGAACGTTCTGCGCTGGGATCCCTGGCCGGCTAGCTCCGGGGAACGTCGGGGCCACAGGCTCCGTCCGGGAATACAGTAGATCTTGGCTCATGTTGCCCGCGAACTTTGATATAGTGCTCGCACCATCGATCAGGAGGAAGGCGCATGCGGGGCGTTTTTGCGACAAAGAACCTGGACGACATACTCAAGGACTCCGAGAAACCTGAATACTCCCTGAGGCGCGTGCTCGGGCCGGTTCAGATCACCCTGCTCGGGATCGGCGCGATCATCGGCGCCGGCATCTTTGCCACAATAGGCACGGCCGCTGCGGGTGATGCGCATCGTGTGGGGGCAGGGCCCGGGCTGATGCTCTCTTTCGTTTTTGCCGCCATCGTCTGTGCCTTCGTGGCCCTCTGCTACGCGGAGCTGGCGGCAATGGTCCCGATCTCGGGATCGGCCTACACGTATTCGTACGCGACGCTGGGCGAGCTCGTCGCGTGGATTATCGGCTGGGACCTCATCATCGAGTACGCCGTTGGGAACGTCGCCGTCGCCATTAGCTGGGCCAACTACTTCAAGACGCTGATGCGCGAGGCCGGCTACATCATCCCTGACTGGATTTCGATCGACTATCAGACAGCGCATAAGATTCCCGGCCTGCTCGAAAACGCGCCCCACATTCTCGGTGTCCCCATCGTTTTCAACCTGCTGGCCTTCCTGATCGTCGCCTTCATCACCGTCATCCTGTTGATCGGCATCCGCGAAAGCGCCTGGTTCAACGCCGGGATGGTCATGACCAAGCTCGTCGTTTTGACCTTTTTTGTTATCGTCAGCTACAAAGCTGTGCATTCGGGCAACTGGCATCCTTTCATGCCGAACGGTTGGCTTGGGGTGCTCTCTGGAGCCGCAGTCATCTTCTTCGCCTACATCGGGTTCGATGCTGTCTCGACCGTGGCGGAGGAGGCTAAGAATCCGCAGAAGGACATGCCCATCGGCATCATCGCCTCGCTGATCGTCTGCACGGTCTTCTACGTGATCATCGCGGCCGTCTTCACCGGTATCATTCCGTACGCGGACCTGGTCAAGACTCTTTCCAATCAGCAGGCCGAGCCTTTGACGCTTGCACTCGACTACGCAAAGCTCGGCGGATGGATCATCACAATAGTGGCTGCCGGATCCGTCATCGCGCACACGGCAGTTCTCTTCGTCTTCCAACTGGGGCAGCCGCGAATCTTCTTCTCCATGGCGCGCGACGGCCTCCTGCCTTCCGTCTTTGCCAAGGTCCATCCCAGGTTCCGCACTCCCTGGGGATCGACGATCATGACCGGCGTCGGCGTCGGCATCGCTGCGACTGTGTCCAGCCTCGACGAGATGGTGGACCTCACCAATATCGGTACGCTCTTCGCCTTCATTCTCGTCTGCATCGGAGTCATCGTCCTCCGCGTGAAGGACCCGGACAGACATCGGCCGTTCCGCGTCCCATTCGGCCTCGTGTTGCCCGTTCTTGGGATCATAGGCTGCCTCGTCCTGATCTACTACCTGCCGCCGACCTCGTGGCTCCGTTTCGCGGCCTGGCTGAATTTCGGCTTCGTGATCTATGCGAGCTACGGCAGCTTGAGGAGCCGCCTGACAGGGCGAGCACTGGCCGAAAAGCCCGCGCTCCATGACGCTCAATCGGCCTACACCGGAGCATACCTGGCTGTGGGCGGGATTGCCCTCCTCGCCATCACACGAACTGCGGACATTCTTCACCTGGGATCCGCAGCGCCCCACAATTGGTGGTTCGCCAACTCGTGGTGGCTCACCTTGCCGCTCGTGCTCAATGCCGTGCTCCTGTGCCCCGAAGTGATTGCGAGGTCGAGGCGGGCCTTGGCCGCTGACCTGCCTGAGGAGATCGCCACCCGGACGAAGCGTGCCGCTCTGGTGGCTTGGGCGCTGATGATAGCGTCTGCGGCCTACCTTGTTTGCGTCTGGCAGTTCTGATCGGATCCTGCTGGAGAAGACACGCGTCGTTCAGAGGAGGAGTATTGGGAATCACGGCGCCCAGGATTCGCACTCTGTCTGCGGAATTCGCGTTCGCCTCGGGAAGAATAGGCAATCTCGGGTTGATGCGACTTTGAAGTTCGATCGGCCGCGACCACGTATGACAAGTGTGTGCGTCGTTGCGCTTCTTTTGATTGCCGCTCCGCAGCTTCCAGCCCGCGATACCCCCACGGGCAAGCTCACCGTCACCATTATCAATGTCAGAAGTGATTCAGGTTATGTGAGGATCGCTTTGTTCAACTCGCCGGAGACGCATCTCAAGAGTTCATTCCGTTCCGAACGAATACCGGCGACTGGCCAACATTGCGTTGTCGTGCTTGACCAACTGCCTTACGGTGAATTCACGTTCATCGTCCATCACGACGAGAATGGGAATGGGAAGATGGACAAGAACTTCCTGGGCATGCCCAAGGAGGGGTATGCGTTCTCTAGGGGTGCCAGAGTGTCTTTCGGCGCTCCATCGTATCGGGATTGCACGTTGAAGCTCGAGGCATCCGAACTGAGTGTCGTGGTCAAGCTCAGCTATTGAATGAATCAATTGAAACCATGCTTTGTCCGGCCTTCGCATGCCGAGCGCCGGAGAGCGCAATCACCGTAGAATCCAGGAGATTGAGTGCTAGCACGAAATGGCAATACGTTCGAGGGGGCGAGATCCTCCGGACCCCTCTCAGGGAGTGACTCATGTTGACCAGGGGTGTCCCTTTGGCGGTTGCGATTGTTCTTTCCTTCTCCTGGTCAGTGTCAGGGGAGAGCACCGATCCTTCACGCGAGGAGTCTTCCGACGCCGTGCGCGTAAGGCGCCACCTGGTCGAGCTGACGAATTTGGGCCCACGTCCCACGGGAAGTGAGGCCAACGCGAAAGCCGCCGCCTACCTCCTCGACGCCTTTCGGCGGCTGGGAGCGCGGGCTCGGCTGCAGGAGGGAGTCGGGTTCTACCAGCCAAGAGGGAGCAGCGGCCCCGTCCGCAACGTTTTGGCGCTTCTGCCCGCTGACGCGCCCGATCCATCCCTCGCCGTGGACGGGAAAGACATCGTTCTTGTGGTGGCGCACTATGATTCCGTCCCGGGAGGGCCGGGTGCGGCCGACGATGCCATGTCGGTTGCGGCGATGCTGGCCGCCGCTGAGGACCTGGCGCAGAAGGAGAAGCGGAAGCGCACGGTTCTCTTCCTCGCCACGGACGGTGAGGAGCAGGGCCTTCTGGGAGCCGACCTCTTCGTCCGGGAGGAACCGCTGGCGCGCAAGGTGGCTGTCGCTTTCAACTTCGATCATGCTGGCCGCGCCGTCCCCCTCTACTGCTTCGAAACGGCACCCCCAAACCGTGCGATTCTAGCGGCCCTTGCTGATCTTCCGCGGTACACGGGTCATCCGCTCGCGCTGTCCCCGGCTGAAGACGTCTACCATGCGATGCCCGCCGACACGGACTTCACTGCGCTCAAGAGATTGTCCATCCCTGGCCTCAGTATCGGCGCGATTGCAGACGACTACGCCTATCACACTTCACGCGATGGAGAGGAAGAAGTCGGTGACGAGATCCTGACGGCTTTGAAATGGACGATGGATGGGCTGCTCCGCGGGCTCGTCCTGGAGGGGAGGCCCGTGGGTGGGGAGCCGGAGCACGTCGGGAACGACGTCGTCTTCTTTCAAGTCGGCCCGTTCTTCGTTCGCATGGGGACTGGCGCTTGGAGACTTTTCTCCATTACGATTCTCGTTCTCTCCCTAGTCGCGATCTGGAGCTTGGTGCGAGGGATGATCCGAGCCTTCCTGCGCGCCCTCGCTGCGGTGCCCGTTGCGTTTGGCTTGAACTTCATCATCACATGGCTGGCTGTCCTTGCGTTGGCAAGATTTGGAGCGGCGTGGCAAGTCGGCTATGCGCGGCCGCTGCCGTTCTTCTTTCTCCTAACCACACTCTCGATCATCGGCCCGATGCTCGCTGGGGCGTGGCTGGAAAGGAGTGATGGTCGCACGAGAGACATCCGTCTTGCTGCAGCCCTCGTGCCGTGGGCTCTGTCAGCCGCAGCGATGACAGTCCTCATGCCTGGCTCGTCGGTTCTGTTCACACTTCCCCTTGCCGGCCTCGTGCTCGCCTCGGTGCGCGTTAGGGAAGGGTGGCCGCGCTACGGCGCGCTCGTTGCGGCCGCGCTCGCGCTCCTCCTCCTCGCACTTGTCTGGTACCCGTTCCTGGCAGCCGTCCATCCACTCGCGGTCACCACCTTTGCCAAGTTCGGGGCGTCTCCGCCGTCATTCTTCTGGCCGCTGTTCGCAGGTGCCTGCTCTCTGTTTCTGCTCCCGCTACCTCGGGCTTTCTTCCCACTTCCCAAAGGCAAGGGCCGCATCATCGCTCTCACAGCTACCGCCACGACCGCCGCGGCGACGATCTGGTTGATCTCCGGCCCCCCCTACGACGACCGGCATCCCGAACGAAGCTGGGTTTACCACCTCACCGAGAATACGCCGAACGGGCCACGGGCGATCTGGGCCGTGTCCAGCTCCGACCGGCTGCCCGTTTTCGCTTCGGGCGCTCCCGAGGAGGTGACGACACCCGAAGTGGCGGAGTGGTTTCTTCGGGGGAAAGCAGACGTGCGGGTCCTGCGTGCGGAGCCGATCACTCCTCTTCCTCTCATCACAGTGGCGCGCGAGGAACGCACCTTGGTCGTGGAAGTGTCACCGCCTCCCGGAAGCACGCGCGTGGGCATCATGGTCGATGGTGCCAGGATCGACAGCTCAGAGCCCCCAGGGCAGGTGGAAGGCGGGGTCCTTCGCCTCCTGCGTTTCATGCCCGAGGCGGACCGGCCGTCGCGTTTCGTGATCATGGGCCGATTCACCGAGAAGACCAGAGTCTTTGCCTTGGCGGGATCAGAGGGTCTCCCCGGACTACTGGATAGCCGCGGGCTACCCGCTTGGTTGCCGGATGGCCCACGAACCTGGTCGGGAAGAACCTTCGCCATCACGCGCCTGACGAATCCCAACGTGGCTCAGAACAACCAGGCACGATAGGACCGAAGCGGGCGTGACAACCACCACAGGGGAAAGTGATGCGGCGCGTCAACGGAATGTAGCGCCTCAGTGGTGTGGGGCATCCGCCCATCCTCGAACCGGCGGATGTAGGCGAGTCTCAGTCGCCGGGTTTGCGGGGAGTCAAGCGCAGCACCGCGGATTTCGCATGGCACGACTTCTACTCCATAGGGAAGGAGGCCAGCGAGATCCTTCACAATTACGCGGACTTCGCCGACGCGCCGGTCGGGACAATCCTACGGCTCTCCAACGATTGCGAAGTCCATCGGCGTACTCCTGACTACTTGGCCTACGTGACCGAGCTCGACGCATCTCACGCGAGTCCGGGGCGAAGGTCTGCTTGCCAGCAGCGAAAAACCAGCAGAAACTTGACAACCCTCCGTTGTGGTCCTAGCTTGTTGTTATGCTTCCAACGCGACCCTATGGCATTGGTGTCATCCCGCGGATCAGGCGGCTCGGTTACGCGGCACTCCTGACAGCACCATTCACCTCGTTGCTGGGCTGGCCTGCGATTGTCACTGCCCTTGATCCAGCCAAGGCTATCACGCAGTACGTTCATCACGTGTGGCAGGCGGAAAACGGGTTGCCCCAGATTACTGTCCAAGCGATCCTCCAGACTCGCGATGGCTACCTTTGGCTCGGTACCTTGGAGGGGCTGGTCCGGTTCGACGGAGTGCGCTTTACGGTGTTCGACTCGGAGAACACTCCAGAAATGACCAACAGCAGGGTCATGGGACTCTGCGAAGATCGGGAGGGCAGTCTGTGGGTGGGAACCAGGGGTGGGGGTCTGATCCGGTTCAGAGATCGCAAGTTTACGGCCTACACAACCAAAGACGGGCTGCCCAGTGACAGAGTGCGGACCGTCTCACAGGATCGAGCAGGCAACCTCTGGATTGCCACCCAGGGTGGTGGACTCAGCCGATGGAAAAACGGGACGTTCACCAACTACACGACCAAGGAAGGACTCTGCGACGACGAGGTGAGGGACGCCCTGGAGGACCGGCATGGCAATCTCTGGGTCGCTACCAATCGGGGGTTGAGCCGATTCAAGGACGGCAGGTTCACCAGCTACAGCACGAAGGATGGCCTACCGAGCGACTCAGTGATGTCGATCTACGAAGACATCGAAGGGCGACTCTGGTTCGCCACGCGCGGGGGACTCGCCCGTTACGAGGATGGAAGTTTTACGAACTACACCACCAAAGAGGGGCTGTCGGAGAACTTCGTCACGTCAGTATGGGAGGACCGGGCGAAGAACCTTTGGGTTGGTACCTACGGAGGGGGTCTGACGCGCTTTGCTGGCGGGAAAGCTTCGACGTACAAGGTGGAGGATGGACTCTCAGATAACTTCATCTGGAAAATCTACGAAGACCGAGAAGGGAGCCTCTGGATTGGCACGGACGGTGGAGGGCTGAACCAGTTGCGGGACGGCAAGTTTACCGCCTTCGGCAAGAAAGAAGGCCTGTCAAACGAGGTGGTCTGGACGATCTGCGGTGGGCGGGAGGGGGACATATGGATTGGCACGCATGGTGGCGGGTTGAATCAGCTGAAGGACGGGAGAATGATCGTACACAGCAGCAAGGAGGGACTGTCCGACGATAGGGTTTGGTGCGTGTACGAGGATCACGAGGGGAACGTCTGGGCTGGCACCTATGGCGGCGGGCTGAACCGGCTCAAGGACGGGAAGATAACCGTCATGCGGGGCAAGGACGGGCTCTCGAGTGATCGGGTGATCTCCATCTATGAGGACAGGGAGGGAGCGCTCTGGATCGGTACGGATGCGGGGCTCAACCAATTAAGAGCCGGAAAACTCACCGTCTACACGACTCGTCAAGGACTGTCCAGCGACGTCATACGTTTCATCCTCGAAGACAGGTCGGGCAATCTGTGGGTCGGGACGGATATGGGGCTGAATCGGTTGAGCGACGGGAAATTCAAGCAGTACACAAGGAAGGACGGGCTCTCCAGCCCGGATGTCCGGTCGATCTACGAGGATAGCGAAGGCACTCTCTGGATCGGCACATCCGGCGGCGGGCTGAACCGGTTCAAGGACGGCAGGTTCACTGCCTGCACGACGAAGGACGGCCTTCATAATGACGTCATATTCCAGATCCTCGAGGATAGTAAGAAGAACTTGTGGATGAGCTGCAACAAAGGGATATTTCGTGTCAGTCTCCGTGAGCTAAATGAGCTCGCAATGGGAGTAACCAAGTCCGTAACCTCGATTGGCTACGGCATGGCAGATGGCCTACCCAGCGCCGAATGTAACGGCGGAGTCCAGCCGGCGGGATGGAAGAGCCGGGACGGACGACTCTGGTTTCCGACGATTAAGGGCGTGGTCATGATTGACCCGGAGAATATCAAGGCTAACCCGCTGCCCCCGCCGGTAACGATCGAACAAATTATCAGCGACGATCGGTCCGCCGAGGCTGTTGAGCCCATGGAATTACCCCCAGGTAACTGGAACTTTGAGATTCACTATGCTGGTCTGAGCTTCCTGGCACCGGAGAAAGTCCAGTTCAAGTACAAACTGGAGGGATTTGACTCGAGATGGGTCGAAGCCGGGACCAGGCGAGTTGCATACTACACCAGGATCCCGCCCGGTCACTACCGCTTCACTGTTACGGCCTGTAACAGTGACGGCGCGTGGAATGTCGCCGGATCCTCGTTCGAGTTCTATCTGAAGCCGCACTTCTTTCAGACGTACTGGTTCTATTCGCTTTGCGCACTCTGGGTGATTCTGATTGCAGCCGGATCGTATCGTCTGCGAGTCAGGCAGTTGAAGACACGGCAACGGGAGCTCACCACGCGAGTCGAGGAAGCTCTCGCCAAGATTCGGACACTCCACGGGCTCCTGCCGATCTGCGCTTCCTGCAAGAGCATACGCGATGACAAGGGGTATTGGAACCAAATCGAGGCCTATATCCGGGAGCATTCTGAGGCGGAGTTCACCCACGGTATTTGCCCAACGTGCATGAAGCAATTGTACCCGGAGTATCACGACAAGATTGTGAGTAACCCGCCGGGGAGTCAGGGAACGTGAGGTTTTTGGAGATCAAAGGCGCCTTCTCGCCGGCGCTGATCGAGAGCGCTGAGGCGCGATCACATCGAATCCTGCAGCCACGGGCATCAGAGAGGGCGACCGCCTCAGGACACAGCGCCCTACGAGGACCGCGACAAGAAAGCAGGATCCGACTCCTCTGAGGATATGCATCGCGTGGAGAGTGCGGATGTCGATACCCCGCAACAGAGTGCGCTCGCCCACCTGAGAAAACCCGAACGTAACCGCTGTCACGGCAGCCTAGAGGAGCAGGATCCGAGACAGGGCGGCCCCCTGCCGGCGTTCCGTTGGTTCCGCCCGAAGCGCGTATTGATCAGAGCTCTTATGCGGACTCGCCGGATTCTGCCGAATCTGCCACTCAATCCCCATCCAGCATAGGTGCCCGTCTTCCTAAAATCAACGCTCGACATTCCCGCGACAACGGCAGCTCTTCGGCAACGTATCGCTGAGCTGGGCGATCCGCATTCCGGACCGCACGTTTATGTTTCTGCCAGGACAATGCCGTATCGCGCTGCCACACTCGCCCATTCCGCACGTGAGATATGCATGAAGGCGTCGAGGACGACCGGGTCGAAGTGAGTGCCGCGTTCGGCAGCGATGCTCGCGCGGACTTCGCGGAAGCTCAGGGCGCGACGATAGGGCCTGTCTGTCGTCATGGCGTCGAAGGCATCGGCCACAGCGAAGATGCGTGCGCCAAGCGGGATGGCTTCCCCCGCCAGCCCTCGCGGGTAGCCCGTGCCGTCATACCGCTCATGGTGGCAGAGAACCAGCTCGCGCGCCTCCCCCAACGATTCGATTCCGCCGATCAGTGCGGCGCCCAAGTCCGGGTGGCGCTTGATCTCGGCCCTCTCCACGTCAGTGAGCGCACCCGGCTTGAGAAGGATGCTGTCTGAAACACCAATCTTCCCGACGTCGTGCAGGAAGGCCCCGGTGGCGAGATTCCACCGCGCAGCCTCCCCGCACAGACCGAGCCGATCGGCAAGCAGGAGCGCGTACTCCCTCACTCGGCAGGAATGTTGTCCCGTACCATGTTCTCGCAGGTCGAGCGAGGCGGCCAGCGCGTGCAGCGTCTCCTCATGCGACCGGTGGATTCTCTCCAGCGAGCGCCCGATACGTTGGAAGAGCAGCGAGGCCACGAGCGCGGCAACCCAGAGGTTCACGAGATCTCCGATCTGGTCAGCCTGAACCATCTCGTAGCCACGCCAGTCGGTCACGATGTGAAGGACAAACAAGGCGCTGACGGCGAGCGTCACGAGAATAGTACGACTCACGCCCAACCACGCCGCCGCAACGAGAATTGGGACGAGATAGAGTTTCTGCGCGGCGAGGTGCACCCAGTGCCACTCGTGAGGGCCGGCGGGCGTTGCGAAGTGAATGAAGGAGACCAGTAGCGTGCTCAATGCCACGGCCAGAGCTGCCCGCCTCTGGCTGGGGATCCACGCGCCGAAGCTTCTGCGAATGTAGCCAGACCAGGGTGGAGGTGAACCCGCCCCTCCTTCAAGCGAAACGAGCCTTTGCGCCCCCGTGGTCATATCTGCATCCCCTTGTCAGGTTCAATGGCGGCCGGCGCCGGCCGGGAGCACCGGGAGAGGGCTCCTTACCCCGTCGAGCGGACGTGATCACAGATCAGATCGAGCGCCGGCCACATCGGACACTTGCAAGGTGTGTGCCTGGTGCGAATTGCCCTGTGACAAGGCACGCGGCGAGGCGGAGTGCTTGAAATGCAGCACCACTGCCTGAGATGCGACAGAGTGCTCACGCGCGACACGTTCAGAGCAACCCCGTCCTCGCCTTGCTGAGAGAGTGCCTAGCCTTCCTCCCTCAAAGTCGACAGTGCTGACGTCAGAGACCGAAGCCTAGTGCCATCCGCAGGAGCAGCCGGTCGCTGCTTGGGGTCAGTCCGACGGCCGCGCCCGTGTGGAGCATCCAGCCCTTTCCCAGATGGAACATCACCATCGGCTGAAGATAGTGCTGCTGATCGCGCGGCCGCAGGGCGAGCCTTCGGCTGTCGCCGAGGGCACCGATGAGCTCTACCCCGACAGCGGCCAGGCCAGCCCCCCGATGCTCAGCATGGGCCCCGCCCGATTCATGATCGGGCCCTTCCGCGTGATGATGAGATGCGCCGAGCTTGTGCATCAGCCCGATCGAGTAGCCGAAATCGGTGAGGCCGCCCCGAAGATCTGTCTCGTTGATCCAGTTGAAGGCCACGTTCGTGGAGGCGAAGTCGTGTGAAAGGATGAGCCGGGTTTCGAGGATGCGCTCGTCCTTCTCCGGCTCAGAGCTCTCCTCCTCCTCGTACGGAGGCCTGACCCATCCGCTCACTTCCATCTTGTAACGCGTGGCGTAATCGAGGTGCTCGTATTCCATATAGACCACCGGATTGAGCCATTTGTTTTCCTTGAAGAAACTATAGCGGTTCTCCCACCTGAACCCCGTAAACCGGACCGTTCCACCGACATCCTGGAATGCCTCGATCATCAGCTCGCTCGCGTACTTGTCCGTCACGCCGTATTCAAGCTCGAGCATCTGAGAGAAGTAGTTGTTCTGGCCCCCGTTCCGATTGGCCGACGAGGGCACGGTGAAGTCGCTCATGATCATCAGCTCAAGCTCGCCCTTCTCGACGTGGTGGTTGTACGTGGTGAAATAGCCGTCGTTGCCTCGCAACAGCGCCCCGGACGACAGCAGGCACAGAAGAAACGTCAAGGTGAGAACACCTCCCTTGATCCCGCGACCGGCGGCGGTCTTTCGTGTCATCGTCCATATCGTGTGTGGCATCAAATCCTCCAAATTATTAATGATAATGAGAGTCATCATCAGAATCATTGTGGCACACGACTCGCCGGGTGTCAACAGCTCTTTTCATTGATGCTCATGACTATCCCGGTCGGACGAGTCATCCCCGGGGACCAACCATTCAGACCGATCTCGACGGTCCCGTTCGACGCGCATCTGCGCCACCTGGTGTTCACGTCGAGACCTGAACGGTCACCAGGCGTGCGGGGGTCAACGTGAAGACGCTCAGGTACTACGAGCGGCGCGAGCTTCTTCAGAAGCCTCGCGCCGTGGCTCCGCGCCTCAGACGCACCGGCCCATCAGCCGGCTTGCTGGTCCGTTGCGCCGCAGCACGGAGTCGTCTTCGTACCAGGCGCTGAGGTCGGCTTATGACGGTTCATCCACAGCCAAGCCCCGATGATTGAAATCGCAGTCATCAGTGCCAGCAGTGGTTTAGCCAGAGGAAGGAACGCCGCTCCGAACAGATTGAGGTACACCGCCAGCACCGGAGAGCCGCAGCATCCAAGAAGGTAGCAACCTGCCACGGCAAGAAACCCGGACAGAGTGACGCCTCCAATGGCGAGAGTCCGGCCTGCACAGAAATGCTGCTCGCGGTATCGACGGAGCGCATTGGCGGCGAAGGCGATTGACAGGGCGTAAGAGAATCCGAGGTAGTAGCCTTGAGTCTCGATGTAGCGTTGTAACCATGAAACGTCCGTGACAGCCGGAACCGCCACCCAGCGGTCTTGCACCAAGCTCTGTTCGGGGGAAATCCCGATCCATACGTAGTGGACAGCCGCCACGACGAGAAAGACTCCCGCTGGAAGGAAGGCTCGCCGGAAGAGTTGGGTGGAGGGGATCATCTTGAATTCCCAGTCGGTGCTCTCGCCCTTTCGAGTGCCGACGCAACGAAGATCAACTTCCCCTCAGATTGCCTCACCCTCCCCTCCACTTTGACCAAATCCTTGACCGACGGCATAGCCCCGGTCCAGAGAACCGGCAACGTGAGCGCACAGTCGTCGATCCCACACAGCTGAAACTCCCGGAGGTCGATCAGCGCGAGAGTTTGCTTGTCCGCCGAGACAGCACTGACAACGCCCTCAATCTGCACCTTCTCGCGGTGGCGGTCTACGTCCTTCATGAGCGCGTCCACTCCGAGGATCGGATCATTTCGAGACACCGACACACTTCCACTCAGCTTGGGATCACTGCGGGAAGCAACATTCGAATACCAGATGAACGCCACGGCCGTCACACCGATGGTGCAGCAACCAATCACGACCCATCGCTTCACGAGGACTTCTCTTCGCAAGGGGACGAGCAACCACATCCAGGCCCGGCCTCCACGATCGTACGATGCTCCGGGGCCCCATCCTGAACATAGGACTCACCCGACGACAGAGCGCGTTCCGCGCGGGCCAGCTCCCTGCCAAGGTAGGCGGCGTGGTCCAGGCGCGAGATGAGGCCCTTGTCGATAGCAGGAGCATAGAGCTCTGCCGCGGTGCGACCCGCGATGATCAGGTCGAGCACGCCTTCATTCCCGTAGTGCTCCAGGGAAAGGACGTGCCGATGGCGATCGACATAGACCACGAAGTAGCCCGCTGGGTCCGGCATCATCCGGTCGAGCAGATATCCCTGCACGGGATTCAGCGCGAGCTCTTTGGCGAATGGATCGGCAGGGCCTGGAGATCGCGCAGCGCACGTTCGGGCCGCGTCGAGAACGGCGGCGGGGTTGGAGTTGCCCACGAGATCAACGACCTCGACGGTGCTCCGGAAATGATCGACCGCTTCCAGGGAGACATTCTTGATTATCGGGCGCCTGCCATTGGCGCCGGCGATGCGAGAACGATCGTCCAGTCCCGAGCGCGCAAGGGCGACGAGGGACTGACCCGGCAGATGCCCGATGGCCTGGCGCGAATCCAAGCCGCATACAACGAGGAACCGGATGTTCGGGTTGGCCACGATGTTCAGGACGAGTCGCTCGATACCGAGATTCTCCGTCTGGAGCGTACCGACGATGCTCGTCTCCGGACCGGCTTGCCGGACGGCTGTCGCGGCGAGTTGGTCATCCGCCAGAGTACAAACTGCGACGGGTGCTTGATATCGAAGCACGGCATACGAGCCAGGCAGCGGTGGCCAGCCCTGCCGCGCCTCCACTTCATTGGTCGGACAAGCATCCAGCTCCACCCCATGGTCGGCCGTCGCCTGATTGAGGGCGTTAGTCGCAAGCGCCGGATAGCAGACCTCGCATCCCAGGCACTCGTACTGGACTTCCACCAGTCGCCCGCGAGCGGCGTGTACGGCGGCCTCAAGGTCAGGCGCGATCTGTCCCTTCGGGAAGGCGCTCTCAATGGACGCGAGCGAGTTGTGAAGACAGCCACAACTCAAGCACTTTTTCGCCGCCGCGGCTTTCTCCAGTTGCGCGACCGCTTCCTGCCTCCCGCTCTCCTCGATCCTCGTCTGTTCCGCGCTCATAGCTTTCATTTGCGGGCGTCCTCGGTGAGGCACAGCCCTTGATCCAGGAGTCTCGGCACGCAGGGGTCCACGACGCGGTAGTAGACCTGGTTGCCGTTGCGTCGGGAGCCAAGGATGCCGCGATTCGCGAGCCTCTGGAGCTGGTTGGAAACGGCCTGCGGTCTCATGCCGAGCGCCTTGGCGAGGTCGCCCACACACATCTCTCCTGCTCGAACAAGGGCATGAAGCAGCCGGAGGCGGGTATCATTTGCAAGCACCTTGAATATCGCCATCAAATCGACGGCCTGTGGCGTTGAGAGCAGGGGGCGTTCTCCGAGCTCGGGTTTCGGGCAGCACTTGGTCAGATTCGAGGAACGCACTTTCCTAGTCATTGCATCATTCCACTACCACACTATGCTGTGTAACGTCGCTTTGTCAACCCTCGCACCAGTTCCCCGAGATTCGGAGTACGGTCCCCTCGAAACACGCGCCAAGTCATCCTGAGGAATCCGCCGCAGGCGGATGACGAAGGATCTCATGCAGGACTCGTCGGCATGGCAATGAGATCCTTCGGGCGCCTGTGGCGCCCTCAGGATGACGGAACCGGCACGCGCTACGCTGAATCGTACTCCGAATCCCGGCGTGTTCGAGGTCCTGCAGGATTCTCTCGACATCTTCGCGCGAGTGTCCGCGGCAGGTAAGGTGTGCCATCGACTCGACTCCGATCTCCCGTTGCAGCCGTCGAACCACCTCCAAAGTCCGCTCCCGAGAGCTCCCATCCGCCCGGTAGGCGATGGATACGAAGGGAGGATCTAGTGCAGACAGCTCTTCGAGAGTCGAGAAGAGAAAAGCCGTGGCTTTGTCGGTCTTCGGCGGATAAAACTCGAACGAGAAGGAAGGCATTGCCTTTTGCAGGTGGACGGACTTCGCCCCCGGGTCGCTCCACGTGAATGTGATCCCCTTTTTCGCGTTGCCCATGGCGTTCCTCCTCTCAGGATGCATCTGGCTAATGCACGAAGCACACCAACGAGAATCGGCTGATAAGTAATGAACGCATCCATGGAGGTGTGCTTGAAAAGCAGCGGCTCAGACGGAAATCCAAGAATGGCCTACCGCGCGAGCGCTTCACGGCGCGTCGAAGTCTTCGCATCGACACAGGGCCGGCAGGTTTCCGCCGGTATTGGGAGAGCCATTCGCCCCCCCAGCGGGCACTGCAGCATGTAGAGACGCACGACCAGGCTCTCCCCTTGTCATCGATGACGCGTTGGACGCAGCCAGCGCCCAGGCAGGATGGCAGAGCCCGACTCTCCCCGCTTTGGCAAGCGTGTTCCGTTGATGCTCACTCCCCAATCAACATCAGGTCCATCTCGGTTCTTGCGTCCGCCTCGATGCGCACATTCTGGCTGGCGGTCCGGCGGCCCGGCTTGAGCGCGTCGATCCGATGGTTACCCGCAGCCAATCGGACCACGGTCGACCCCTCTTCACGAAGGATCCCCCACAATTCCCCATCGATGTAGACGACTGAGCCGATCGTGTAGATGTTCAGACGCAGCGTCCCCAGGCCCCCTGAGCGCACGGCGTGAGCTTCGTGCTCAGCTTCCGAAGGTGCGTGCGCGCCTGAGTGCATCTCTGGATGGGCGATGGATGCTGATGGGTCCGCACTGGCGATGCCACCTCCGGTTGGTGCACGAGACCCGCGCCGCTCCGCCTGTTGCCGCGCATCATCCCGAAGCCGATCGGAGCAATGGGGGGGATGAATAGATGAGAATCACAGCCATCTGGACCGGGTCGCTAGTCCTGGCGTGCGCACTGACCAGCGAGACCATTCCGGCGTTCGCGCGGGAACTTGATGTAAGATGCAACCTGGGAGTCCGATGGTGAAAATGGTGGAGCAACGGAAATCGGGCGAGGAAAATTCAGAGCGGTACTTCGACCGCTTTCGTCGCCGCATCGTTGGCTGCCATCAGGCGTTCCAGACGCCGTACGGTGAGAAGCAGCTCGTGTATGCGGATTGGACAGCGAGTGGTCGGATGTATGAGCCGATCGAGCGAAAGATGCTCGAGGAATTTGGTCCGTTTGTCGGCAACACCCATTCGGAGACCAACGTCACCGGCGCGTCGATGACGCACGCCTACCATCTTGCGCACCAGATAATCAAGAAGCATGTGAACGCCGGCCCGGACGACGCGCTGCTGTTTGTCGGTTCCGGCATGACGTCAGCGATGAACAAGATGCAGCGTATTCTGGGGTTCAAGGTGCCCGAGCAGCTGAGGCCGCATCTCTCCATCCCCGAAGAGCTTCGCCCCGTCGTCTTCCTCACCCACATGGAGCATCACTCGAACCACACCACCTGGTACGAGACAATTGCAGATGTAGTCGTGTTGAAATCGACGGACCAGGGATTGGTCGATATTGACGATCTCCGTGCCTTAGTTGAGAAATACCGGAACCGACCCCTGAAGATCGGTTCGTTCACGGCTTGCTCCAACGTCACCGGCATCGAAACGCCGTACCGGGATCTCGCGCGCATCATGCACGAACATGGCGGACTCTGTTTTGTCGACTTCGCCGCATCAGCACCGTATGTGGAGATCAACATGCATCCCGCCGACCCACTGGAAAAATTGGACGCCATCACCTTCTCGCCGCACAAGTTCTTGGGCGGACCCGGAAGCTCCGGCGTGCTTGTTTTCGACGCGGAGCTTTATCATCTCAAATCGCCTGACCAGCCCGGCGGCGGAACCGTGCTATGGACGAATCCGTGGGGAGAGTACCGGTTTATTCCGGACATCGAGATTCGCGAAGACGGAGGTACACCCGGATTCCTGCAAGCCGTCAAAGCCGCACTGGCAGTAGAGCTCAAAGAGGAGATGGGCGTCGAGCAGATGCACAAACGGGAAGAGAAACTGGTGGCGAAGATTTTCGGGGAGATGAGGACGATCCCTGGCCTGCACATTCTTGCGGACGAGATCGAACACCGGCTCGGAATGATCTCATTCTACATCGACAAGGTCCACTACAACCTGCTTGTACGCTTGCTCAACGACCGGTTTGGCATACAAGTGCGCGGCGGCTGCTCCTGTGCAGGAACATACGGCCACTACCTGTTACATGTCGACCGCTATACCTCCAAGCGCATTACCGACAAGATTGATGCCGGAGATCTCTCGGGTAAACCCGGCTGGGTGCGAATGTCTATCCACCCGACAACGACCGACGACGAGGTGGACTACATGATCGACGCCGTGAGGCAGATTCAACGCAATGCCAAGCAGTGGGAAGCAGATTACTCGTACAACAGCCTGACGAACGAGTTTACGCACAACGGCGCCAAAGGCCAGTTGCAGGAAATGGTAGAAGAGTGGTTTCGGCTTTCGCATGATGATCTCCCCTAACGCGGCGGAGCCGCAACCAAATAGGCAAGACCCAGGCACGCTGCAAGACCCTTCCGAGCACCTCTCAGGAAAGCAGGAAGTTAGGAAGGCAGGAAGGGGTCTGGTCGATGCCAACCTGAGCTCCGGAGATGATTGCTCCGTTACTGCATTACTCCCTTCCTGCTTTCCTGAGAGGGGTTCCGAGGATCTCACCCACTCGAACGTTTTGCCATTTCGTGTCAACACTCAACGTCCAAGACACTAGACACTATGCGGGCCGGCGAGCCTGCGCCCGCTCGACGCAAAGGCCAGCACGAGCACCAGGATGCACCCGAGCGCGTTGTACCAGAGGAACGAGATCGTCGTGAAGAAATAGCAGCAGAGAACCACAACCTCGGCGACGATCGCCGCTGCGAAGGTGCCCGTCCCCGTCGCCCTCCGGAGGAAGAAAGCGACCGCGAAGATGCCGAGGATCGTGCCGTAGAACAGGGACCCCAGCACGTTGACGGCCTCGACCAGGGACCCCAGCCGCGTCGCATTCTCCGCGAACCCGACGGCAAAGAGCCCCCAGAACACTGTCGCCCAGCGCGCCACTCGCACAAGCTGCGCCTCCGTGGCGTCCGGGCGCATGAGCCTGCGGTAGATATCTACGACGGTCGTAGAAGACAGGGCGTTCAACTCCGCTGACGACGACGACATGGCCGCCGCGAACACCACGGCCAGCACAATACCGATAACGCCCACCGGCAGGTGATTCACGACGAACGAGAGAAAAATGTAGTTCGTGTCATTGGTGTCAGAGGAGGATGAGTTGCCACGAATGAGAGAGATCGCCTCGCCCCGCACGGCGCGAACCGCCGATTCTTCGTGCTGCAGCGCGGTCTCGGCGGCCGCGATCGCCGCGGAGCTTTGTGAGCGCCGGGCCTCGACGTACACCCTCGCCGCTCGGGCTCGCGCCTCCGCGGCACCGGCATGTCGCTCTTCGGCGTTAGCGAACTTCTCGGCCTCCCCCGAGCTCCGCATCCGGGACACCTCCACCGGATTGAAAAATACCGGCGGCGGCGTGAACTGGTAGAAGGCGAAGACGAGGATCCCCACGAGAAGGATCAGGAACTGCATGGGGACCTTCACGATTCCATTGGCGAGGAGTCCCAGGCGGCTCTGTGTGACGGATCGCGCCGTGAGGTATCTCTGCACCTGCGACTGATCGGTGCCGAAGTAGGAGAGGGCGAGAAAGAGGCCGCCGATCAGTCCTGACCACAGCGTGTACCGGCTGCTGGGGTCGAACGACAGGTCGATCGCGTCGAGTCGTCCGGTGCGCGCGGCAAGCCGCATGGCGTCTCCCACCGACACTCCATCAGGGAAGGATCTCACAATCACCCAGGCGGCCACCAGCATCCCCGCAATGATGATGAGCATCTGCTGATTCTGAGTCCTGCTGACGGCGCGGGCTCCGCCGGCAGTCGTGTAGAGGATGACCAGTCCTCCCATCAATGCGGTGGTGATGTGGATATCCCAACCGAGCACGACCGTCAGGATCAGTGACGGTGCGAAGATCGTCAGGCCTGCACTCAGTCCTCGTTGAAGAAGGAAGAGGAATGCCGCGAGTGAACGGGTCTTGAGATCGAGGCGTTTCTCGAGGAATTCGTAGGCGGTATAAACCCGCTGCTGCAGGTAGTGGGGAGCAGCGGTCATCGAGAGGATGATCATCGCGAACGGCAGGCCGAAATAGAACTGCACAAATCGGATACCATCGACGTAGGCTTGGCCGGGGGTAGACAGGAAGGTGATAGCGCTTGCCTGGGTCGCCATGATGGAAAGCGTGACCGATGCCCATCGAAGCTCGCGGCCGGCCAGCAGGTACGAGTCGGCATCCCGCCGCCCGTTGCGCTGCCAGACGCCGTAGACGACGATTCCGGCGAGGGACGCGATAAGAAGGAACCAGTCGATGCCGCTCAGCGGAAGACCCTCCCGAAGGCGTAGAACATGACGATCCAGAAGAGCAGAGAGCCCGCGACGATCGAATAGAGACAACCCCAGCTCCGCCCGACCGGCGGTCGTTCGTCTCCGGGCGTCACCAGCGGACGCTCACCCACGCGCTCGTCCCCCGCCCAGGAGGTTCAGAAAGAGTCTGATCGCCCCCGGAACACCCGCCGGCAGCTGGCGGAAAAACGAGATCCCGGTGTAAACATACATCCCCTTCCCCGAGGGCGTGACGAGCACGGCGCCTCTCGATGGAGTTTCGCCCGGATCTCCCATCTCCAGCAGGGGCGTGAAACGATCGTCCCACTTCCCCGGATAGTAGAGTCCCCGCTCTTGCACCCAGCCTTCGAAATCGGAGGCGCGAATCCGATGCGGAGTGACCAGAATGGGATGATCGGGCCGCAGCAGAGTGACCGAGGCGGATTCATCGGTCGTACGATCGCGGGACAGCTCGAGCGGAAACGGAGCGATCCGAGCCGCCACGAGGTCCCGGTTGGTGTTGTACTGGACCACGAGTGTGCCGCCCGCGTCGACGTATCTCAACAGGGCGTCTGAGAGCTCGCCCAATCGCGGCCGCGTGTTGAAAGCGCGCACCCCCGTCACGATGGCGTCGAAGCGAGACAGGTCCGTCTCCTCGAGATCGGCATCTGTGAGCAACGTGACATCGACGCCGAGTTGCCGCAACATCCCCGGGATGTCATCTCCGGCACCCATCACGTAGCCGACGCGGTGGACCGGCGTTGTGAGCTCCGCCCGAACCAGCCTCACCGACGCGACGGGCAGGAGCACCTGAACCGGGATGTGCGGGTGGTCGACCTGCAGGAATTGCCGCGCGGGTTCCTCGGGATGGCCCGCCGTCGCAAGACTCACCCGGAGCTCGCCCGAGGATTCCGCCGCCGGCGGCGCAATCTCCACTCGCAATGACCGCTCCTCGCCTCTTTTGGAAAAGGCCACCTCCACAGCCCGGGGCGTCACCGTCCATCCCTGCGGGCACGCGAAGCTGACTCTAGCGGAAGCACCGTCGCGCTGGGCGCGCGCGACCATCCGGACTGATCGTGCTCCCTGCCCGGAGAACAGGACCGCGTGATTCTCGAAACTCACCGTCACCTCCGGCACCACCGTCGCATCACGGTAGCGCTCGCCCTCCACCGGATCGGTCCACCTGTGTTGAACCGGCACGTCGAATGCGACCTCCCGTCCTTCGATCTCCAGGACGAAACGGACGACGATCGGCGGGGGGTTGTGAGGGAGTCCGCGCAACGATTCGTCGGGGACTGCCGTGACGCCGCGATCCCGTTCGCCCTCCAGCCAGTACGGGTTCGAGTACGCCAGGCCGGGTGGGATCGTGACCGTGGCGTCAGCCTGGGCGAGTATGTTCTGCTCCGGGGTGATGCCGGTCATCGCGGGCGGCGCCCCGAATGGCATCTCCACCCGCGCGCAGCGCACCGTGAGTGGAGAACGACGGAGGAGCGAGAGTGTGATCTTTACGGCCGCGCCGCGCGTCACCGACGGGCTGTCGGTAACCGATTCCAGCCAGAGACCCGCACAATCGCGGATGCAGCCGACGATCTCGGCACGCTTCCCGCGAGTGAGAGGCTCATCGGGCAGCTTTTCGGCGAGCGTGAGGGCGCGGATGAGGGCCGGAACGGAACGGTGTGGCTCGAGATCTGAATAGGCGGCAAGCGCCTCTTTCAATGCAGCCTCGACGGCCGCTCCCCCTGCATATCGTCCCCAGCTCAGATCGATCCCGTCGAACGGATCACCGGATGCGGGAGAACCCGCGAGAAGCTCGAGGTAGTTCGGAAAAAATCCTCGCCGCGCCGGCGAGCCGAATCCCTGGCTCTTGTGCATGCTTCGGCTCGACGCGGCGAGCTCGACGTAGGACTGCCCGAGGACCGGGTTGTACACACCGAGATCCACCGTGAGGATCGGGGCGGAGCCACCCGAACGCGGCTTCTCGGCTCCGGGCGGAGTCCACGCATTCCAGAAGAGGCGCGTCGAACGCCAGGGTGAGACACGAGAGAGCTGTTCGCTGAAGCGCGCGGGATCGGCCGCGGCCGTGTAGGCTTCCAGGGCCAATTGGGCGGATGCCGTGTGGTGCCCATGTCCTCCGTCTCCGCTCGTCGGGAAGCGCGTGATGAGGACGTCTGGACGAAACGATCGGATTGCGTAGACGATATCCGCGAGGATTCTGTCCCGCCCCCAGAACCGCAGCGTCTCCTCCGGAGTCTTCGAGAAACCAAAATCCGCCGCCCGGGTGAAAAGCTGTTCTGCCCCATCCAGCTTTCGTGCAGCGAGGAGCTCTTCGGTACGGATCACGCTGAGAGCGTCTCCCTGTTCTGCGCCGATCAGGTTCTGCCCGCCGTCGCCGCGGGTCAGCGAGAGATATGCCGCGCTCAGCTTGCGGCCCTGCGTGAGCCAGGCGAGCATCGCGGTGTTTTCATCATCCGGGTGGGCGCCAATGTACAGCGCGCGGCCGGTGACGAGGAGTTTTTCGAGGGCGATCCGCCGACGGGCCGCGTCGGGCGGCGGGGCGATCTGGGCCATCGCGAATCCGGCCGCGAGGACGAATTGGACCAGGATCAGAATCTCTCGAATCTTTTTCTTCTGCACGATCCACAACCCCCACTGTTTAGTCGTCGACTACCGCACACTTCGCCAGGGAACGCCCAGGGGACGCCCCTCCCCGTATGTACGCGCGAATGGGAGCCGGGGTTTCGCCAGGCGAACCGTCCGCGCACCTGGACCGGCAGGTTCGACCAAGAAAAAAGAGCTTGACATCCTGATCAACGAGCCCTACATTCTCGGCAGGAATCTACACGTGTAGAGGATTGTGAGGGCGAGAATGCGGGCGGATTGGCGGCCGGGGCAGGCGTCGATGGCCGGTGCGTGCCAAGTCCGTCTCGGTCTCAAGCACCCGCAGTCCCGGCGACGCATAAGGTGAGTCTATGCAAACACCGTCACAGAAACCACCGATTCTCGAGACATGCAGCCATGGCCCTGGACGCAGCCACCACGCGAGGGCGGGCATGATCGTTACCGGTATCATGATCGTCGTCTCGGTGACATCGATTCTGGGACGTGCGGACCAGGCCGAGCTCATGACGATGGGGGACGGCACGTTGGCCATCACGACAGAGTCGCTGCCGGGCGCTTCCCTGAATCAGTCGTACTACCAGCAATTGTGGGCTACTGGTGGAGTGGCGCCATACACGTGGGGGATCTACAGGGGTACGTTGCCACCGGGCCTGTCGATCGACGCTGCCACCGGTACCATCTTAGGCATGCCGTCCCAGGCGGGGTCATTCAGATTCAGGGTGAAGGTGAAGGATTCATCACAGCCCCGGGGGGAACGAGACAGACGACGCTTCTCGCTGGAGGTTACGGGCTCCCCTGTGAAGTACTCATGCGATCACCAGGGCGGTTGCATTCCCGATCCGAACGGGGTGTACGGCGAGCCCACCTGCTCGAACGCCTGTTCGCCCAACACGAGCACACCCGACCTGAGCTATGCTTACAGAATCCTGCAAGAGGTGGCGGCCGAGTATTCGATCACGTCCTGCCCGACCTGGACATTCCTCGACGCGGCCGTCAAGAGACTGCGTGAGACCAACACGCGGTGGGGATATCACCGGTATCCGCGAACGAAGAGCACGTTCGTAATCTCACAGGACCGTATCGCATGGTACAAAGGGGCGGGCACCCCGGTGGATGGGAGCAACGACGTCCTCGCCTATGACATCATTTCGAACTACTGCTCGAGGAGCGCCGTGCTCCGACGGCCAAGCCTGGTCCATTCGAGTGAATTCGACTACCAGGACAAATGGTCGTATCCGCGAGGTGAGTGAGGAATCACCGGCGGTGTCCCGGCACCCCCCCGCGAGAAGTGTGCAGATGAGCGCGACCATCCCGTACGAGCGCCAGATCTGGACCTGAGACGGCCCTAACGCGGCGGAGCCGCGCGTGAGAGCGTTCTTCCGAGCCACCCCGATCGGCCGAGACGACCGCTCCGTTCCTGCATTCCTCCCCTCCTGCTTTCCTGAGAGGAGTCCGGAAGATCTAGCCTCCTCAAACTTCTTGCCATTTTCCGTCAACACTCAACTTCCTAGACACTACGTCCGCGTAGAGACCCCCCGCCTCGAGATCGGCGCCCGAAGTGGAGCGAACGACCCAGCAGCCGTAGGAATGACCCGACCGCGGCGATGACCGGCTTGCGGTGCATCGAGTACCAGTACCGGGGATCGGCGAGAACGCGTGGGGGAATCCCGATCTCCCGATGAAGGGCGACGTGTGTCGGCGGCTTGCCGCCACGATGTGTCTGGGTGAGAGACCCAAGCCCGTGGAATGTCCCCTCCGTGTCACCCTCCAGGACTTTCAGCACGATCGCAAGCTGGCCGCGCCTCATCTCGGTCCAGGAGCTCCCGTGGGGAGCCTCGAACACCATGGTCCGAGGGCCGAGTGGGGTAAGCCGAGCCATCAGGTTCTCGGCGCCACGCCGGAAATAGAGGCGGCCTCGAGCAAGCTGGACGTCTTCCAGCAGCTCACGAAGCACGGATGACTCCTCCACAAACCTCACCGCCTGCGCCTGGAGTCGCTCCAGCCCTTCGCGCGACAGCTTGGCCACCTCGAGTCGTGGAGCCCTCATGGGCAAGCCTCGGAACCGCCACCTCATGGCCTCTCGTATACCACAAGTGGCTGCGCATGCGGAGATTGCCGTGGGCGACTCGTCGGCGGATCTACCATCCTGTACGTCTATCCTCGAATGACGATGCCACCATGCCGTTCATTGGCCAACGTGGTCATGGCATCATCCAGGCACTCCGAGCCGACACCTCCATGGGGGCCGGCAGGTGGGACCGGCGCCATGCAATAAATCTCGATCAACGTTCGTCCTATTACCGAGGGGTGCATGATGGGGGACGGGCTAGGATACGCCTTCAGGGAGGAATCGCGCGGACCGCTAATCGCTCTCGTGGCGAAATGGCCAGGCTATGGACGGAGCCGACGACCCGGCAACCGTAGTGGTTACCTCACCGGCGCGGTGCAGCTCAGCGCGGCGATAAACCTTTCGCCCTCGATCCAGATCAAAGCTGATTGGGGCTTACGAAGGGGATCCAACTCGCTATGACACGCAAACTTGCCGGCGCATTGGCTGCCACCGTGGTGCTCTTGGCGGCAGCGTTGCCGGGCCCGGAGATCGGGATGGGCACGCATGTCACATTCGCCGTCGACGCTCGGCGCGTCGCCGGGACCTTACGCGCGTTGAACGGTGTCCAGGGGGGTCCGCGGCCGACGATCGGCGAAGATCCGGATCTGGCTGCGAGGTACAGGGAGGCCGGCATCCCTGTGGTGAGGCTCCCGCAAGACGATGGCTTCATCAACGGCGATTCTTTCGGCCCGGACTACCGGCTGACACTCGGCGATATCTTCCCCAACCGTCAGGCCGACGTAGAAGACCCGGACAGCTATCACTTCGAGGACATCGACGCTTTCATCCGTCGCATCCGCGCCGCGGGCGCGACGCCGCTCTGGACGCTCTGCTACGACATCGGTGCCGGCGCCAATGCTTACGCATCCAACGGCAATCAGGCTGGTCGTGCGCCGATGGATTCTGATCGCTGGGCGGATGTGATCGTGCATGTGCTCCGGCATTTCAACGACGGCTGGGGCACCGACGGGCACCGCTGGAACGTCCGCTACGTCGAGCTCCCGAACGAGCCGTGCACCCTGGGCGGTTTCGATTGCGGGTCGCGCGAGTCACGGCAAGAGCTCTACGATGCATGGGCGACGCTGGTAAGGAAGATCCGCGATTACAATGCAGTCTACCGGCACAGTGTCAAGGTCGCCGCACCTGGGCTGCCAGCCCATCAGGCCATTCGATGGCTCCCGGAATTCCTCGCAAACGTTCGTGACCAGGATCTGCCCCTTGATATCTACAGCTACCACGACTATGCATGGCCCGACGAAATCCTCGATCGGGCGCGGACGATCCGTGAGACGCTCGACGCTGGCGGATACGAGGCGGTCCCCGTCTGGAATACCGAGTGGAATTGGCCTTTGTACAAGCCGGCTCCCGATGAGGTCCTCTTGGACGATGCCGGCCAAAGCGCCTATGTCGCGGCTCACAACGCGCAGGTGAAGACTCTCCTCCAGGACTTGTGGGACGAGGCGTTCGTGTATCGCGCCACCCGAAGTGCTCGCAGAGCGCAGCGCCCGAATCCAGGAGAGTTCTTCTATTTTCACCTCGACGGCGAAAAGTCTGATGTGGCCGTCGGAGCTCCGAAGCCCGCATACTACGAGTGGGTCATCTACGACCAGATGGCCTCCGCAACGCCCCAACGACTGGTCGTCAACCGTCCCGTCACGAGCCCCACACTACTAGCGGCGCGCTCGCCCACCGGCACTCAACTTCGCCTCCTGGTTGTTCACTGGTGCCGGATCGACACTCCGGAGCGCGCCGCACCTTTTTCCTACCGGATGCGGATCTCCGGTCTCTCACAGGGTCGCCTCACCGCGACCCTGTACGCTGTGGATGCCACCACGACTCGGCTCCAGCCGATTGAGGATAGAATCGTCATCGTCCCCCCGGATGGGGTCACCACGCTAAAGGGGACCATGAATCTTTGGTCGCTGCACTATTGGAAGCTGCACAGGCAATGACTCCGGCTCGGCGGTTCTTGGGTCCCAACGCCCGGCGCTCCGTCCATCGCCGCATGAGACAGTGGTCATTGTTGGCCGGATCTTTTCCGACGCAGTCTCTCCGCTCCGCGGAGGCTCGCTCCGCGAGCCTCCACTCCGCTCCGAGACTGCGTCGGCGGCATCGGACACTGCGTGCTGATCTCTGTCGGGTCCTGGTTGCATCATTCGTCTCCTCGCCCTCTACACTAAACTCGGCGAGGGGGCTGTCTCAATCAGGTTGTCACAGAGGGTGCTGAGCGCTGCACACGTCCTCGGCCACAACTTCGCCACAAATTGCCATCGGGTTTTCCTCGCGACTCCATCGGCCCGCCCCTGGCCTGCTCTATGTTCTCGCTGAATGCCATTGCAGTGAGGCCGGGCAACGCCCCCCGTGGGGCCAATCAACAGGAGTGGGAAATGATTCGAACGATTCTCGCAATCAGCGCCATTTTCATAATCGCCACGATCGGGTGGCTGGCACTCGGGGGCACGATCGTCACGCGGACGGATACACAGGACCGAAAGCTGAAGGCGCAGGTGGGCCAACTGTGGGGGACCCCGTTGGAGCAGAAAGCGCCGGCTGGGACGCTCACGTGGAAGCGCCCCACCGAAGGCGGTCCGTGGAAGGAAACGATCGAGCGCGCCGAGGTTCCCGTGGTCCGCAGCGATATCCGGCTCGGACTGGATCTGGATATGCGCCAGAAGGGGCTTCTGTGGTATTCGACTTATCGCGTACGTTTCGCCGGGACCTTCGTGCTGGAGAACCAATCCGGGCAGGCAGGCGAGCTGGCCATGACTTTCTGCTTCCCGGCTGCCAGTGGTAAATATGACGATTTCGTCTTCGAGATCGACACACGCCGCGTCCCGATCACCCGCCAGGCCTCCGGGGTCGTGACGTCGACGATCAGCTGCCTCGCCGGCGAACGGCATACCGTGCGCATCGGCTATGTCTCTCAGGGGCTGGATCGGTACGTCTACCGCTTCGGCAAAGGCATTGATGAAGTCCGCGACTTCCAGCTCGTCGCTACGACCGATTTCGATGGATTCGACTTCCCCGCCAATACAATCTCACCAACGCAGAAAGCGAGGGCGGGCACGGGCTGGAACCTCACATGGAAGTACACGGATCTCATATCCGGAAACGGGATCGGCATCGAGATGCCGCAGAGAATCGACCCCGGTCCGATGGCGGCGAGGATCTCCTTCTTCGCCCCAGTCTCGCTCGGCTTCTTCTTCTTCCTCACCTTCGTTATCGCCGTCCTGAAAGATGTGCGGATCCATCCGATCAACTACTTCTTCCTCGCGTGCGCCTTCTTCGCCTTCCATCTGCTCCTCGCCTATCTCGTCGATCACCTCTCGATCCATGCAGCCTTCCTCGTCTGCTCGGCCGTCTCCGTCTTTCTGGTGGTCTCGTACATGCGGATCGTCGTCGGAAATCGATTCGCGTTCGTCGAGACCGCGATCGCACAACTCATCTACCTCGTCGGCTTCTCCTACGCCTTCTTCTTCGAGGGCTTCACGGGTCTCACCGTGACAATCGGCGCTGTCGTCACCCTTTTTGTCGTCATGCAGCTCACAGCCAAGATCGACTGGTCCAACCAGTTCTAGTTCAAAGTTCAAAGTTCAAAGTTCAAGGCTCACGATCATGCCAAACCCGTCCGGGAACTTGGAACTTTGAACTTGGAACTTTGAACCTGGAACTCATCGAGGATAGGACGCCTCAGGGTATGCGAGTGTCGAGCCGAAACGCTGGATCTCGGCGAGCTGGTCGCGCCAGGATGGGTCTCCGGCGCGCTCCAGACTCGCCATCAAGAAGACGCGGGCCTTCATGTAGTCCGGCAGGATGACCGAGAGGGCGCGGAAATGCGACGCGCTCTCGTCCCAATCCCCGGCTTCGAAGGCGGCCGTCCCGAGCATCAGATGGACGGTTGCCGGATCGTGGATGGCATCGAGAGTCTCGAGATCAGCCGCCGCCTCCGCGGTCCTGCCGAGCCGCCGCAGCAAATCGGCCCGCCGGCTCAGGGACCACGCGGACCCGGGTTGCTCGGCAAGCGCGCTGGCATATTCCAGGAGCGCGTCATCCGCCCGCCCGCTCCTCTCGGCACAGAGGGCGAGGAAGTGATGGGGGGAGGATGGCGCGAGATAATACCGGTAGACGGCGTAGCCCGATTCCACGACGGATTCCAAGTCGCGAGTCGCGGCATCGCAGTCGCCCGCAATCAGCTCTGCGATGGCCGCATTGTATAGAAGACTTACGTCGCCCCCGTCACCGGAAGCTCGACTCCTTGCCCGCTCAGCCACTCGCGCGTAGAACAGCGCATCGTATCGAACGCCGGCCGGGCGGAACTTGTCATATAGATATGGCGCAGCGACGACGGCATCGACGGCGTGGGTGGTCTTGTCTTCTACATTCGTAGAATGCAGTGCCGACCGGTACGCCTCACCTGCAGCCCGGGAATCCACTCTCATCCTTTCCAATTCGACTGCGGCTGTCGGGCTGATGGCCAGCACGGCATACAGGGCTGCCCCGAGGACCACGTATCCCGCCACCGCCCGGAGCTCACGCCGACACCCGAGGCACACCACGCGATCCGCGAAGACACCGCCGAAGAGAATAAGGTATGGCACGACGTGCAGCCGCTGCCGGGCGGACACGAAGAAGACCATGTTGGCAAGGGCGAAACAGAATGCAAGGACATAGGGGATCCAGATGCCCGAGGCGTAGGGAGGCCGCGACCCGTTCTCGTTCCGCAGAGCCGCGACAGCGCCGATGATGCCGAGGGCTGCCACGAAACCGAATCTCAACAGAGGCAGGCGCCTCGTGGAAGCATCGGTAGCGGCGGCCTGTTCGACATCATGCGCTTCGTACTCCGATAGCAGGAACCTCAGCTTCGAATGCAGGATCGCCAGCTCGGCCCGCGGATAGAGGCGCACGAATCCGAGGGCGCGACCCAACCAGTAATCGTTGCACTGCAGGAGACTGGCGCCGGGCCCAAGGGATGAGCGCGCGATCTGCCGGTAGAGCGGGTGTGCGTAATCGCTTCGCCGCAGGTATTGCATCTCTTGTTCCTTCAGCACCAGGGGGTAGGCACTGAGCACTCCCCGGGCGTTCGGGTTGTTCCCCTCGTAGAATACCTGTCCGGGACTCATCGTGATCAATGTCGGGCGGCCGCACGCTTTCCAGTTGTAGGCCAGGAGAGCGGCTATGGGCAGAGCTCCTGCGATGAGAAACGTTCCCAGGGGTCCTCCGCGGCGCCCGGTTCTCCATATGTGGGCGGCAGCGAAAGGCAGAGCGAGTACAACCGTGGGTCGCGTAACGACGGCGAGGCCGAAGAGAAGGCCGGCAGCGGCGGTGCGAGCACCCCCCGTGAGCGCGGGGCGTCCCGGGACCATGCAGGTGATCCATCCGAGCGTGAGCAGCATCAGAACCGTCTCGGGCTCGAACACGTTGTCATAGACGATGAACCCCGAGTAAATCCCCGCGAAACATCCGCTCAACAGGCCCGCGCGTCGCCCAAAGAGGCGGGCCCCGATCAGGCTCAGCAGGGCCGCGTTAAGCGACCCCAGGACGATCTGGACTCCACGCGCCCAGACTAGGTCGGGGCCGAAGATCGTGCGGCAGAGCCAATGGAATGCAATGTAGAGGAAGCTGCCATCCATCGCGCGCTCGGAGAGTCCACCACGTATTTCGTCAACCAGGGCTGGATATTTCAGAAAGTACCCTGCCGGGAAGACGGCTGCAACACACACCACGCGCACCAGGAGCGAGAGCGCGAAAACGACCGTCAGCTCCGGCCAGATACGCATCCTCGTATCCTCTCGCTGTGTCACGGCAGAGCGATTATACTCGACAAGCTCGCCGACGCGTTCTCGCGCGGAGTCTGACTCAGCACTCGGCTCTTTCGGTGGATTGAGAGGCTCCGATCTCAGGGTATAATGAATGGAGGACACGCAGGGTCGGACGCTGATGGAACCCAAGGAAGCACAAAGAAAACTCTCGCAGCTCATCTCGAACGTCGAGACTGTCATCAAAGGCAAGCGGCAGGTGATCGAGGTCTCCGTGGCGACACTCCTTGCGCGCGGCCATCTGCTGATCGAGGACGTGCCGGGAGTCGGCAAGACGATGCTCGGCTCCTCCCTTGCCAGGTCGATTTCGGCCTCGTTCCATCGTGTCCAGTTCACATCGGATTTGCTCCCGAGCGACATTCTGGGCGTCAATGTCTTCAACCAGCAAGCCAGCAGTTTCGAGTTCAAGCCCGGGCCGATCTTCTCGAACATCGTCCTGGCGGACGAGATCAACCGGACGACGCCCAAGACCCAGAGCGCGCTGCTCGAGGCGATGTCCGATAACCAGGTGTCGATCGACAGCAGGACGTTCGCTCTGCCGGACCCGTTCATGGTGATCGCGACACAGAATCCGGTCGAGTATCACGGGACGTTCCCGCTGCCCGAATCGCAGATGGACCGATTTCATCTCCAGATCCGGATCGGCTATCCGGACATGGACAGGGAGAAGGAGATCCTCCGCTCGCAGGTCCTCACACACCCGATCGAGAGCCTCCGGCAGGTGATCACGATCGCGGACGTCCGGGCGATGCAGGAGATGGTCAAGCGGGTCACGCTCGACGATTCGCTGCTCGATTACATCATGAAGATCGTCAAGGCCACCCGGGACAGTCATGTTTTCTCGCTCGGGATCAGCCCGCGCGGCTCGCTGATCTATTTCCGGGCCTGCCAGGCACGTGCGCTCATCGACGGCCGCAACTATGCCACGCCGGATGATGTCAAAGCCATGGCGGTGCCTGCTCTCGCACACAGAGTGTGCACGGTATCGCGGTACGGAAGCGAGAACGAGAGGCGGGAAGCGGCGGAGAATGAAATTCTCCGCATTTTGGAACGGACACCCGTACCGCTCTGATCCCGCGAGATCTTGAGCACCGAGTCAAGCGGTTCCTGGCAGCGCTGGTCCCGCGTGGTGCGGGCCGTTGTCCTCCGCCTCCGCTATCCGCGAAACCGGGTCCGACCGACGACACTGGGTATCTACTTCATCATCATGTCGCTGGTCGTCGGGATGGCCGCCGTCAACACAGGCAACAACGTTCTCTTCCTGGTCTTCTCGCTGATGCTCTCGGCCCTGGTGATCTCCGGCATCTCCAGCCGGGCGGCGATGCGCCGGTTGAGTATGGCGAGGCGCATCCCGGAGACCATTTACGCGGGCACCCCGTTTTCCGAGGCGCTGAGTATCACGAATGGCAAGCGTCTCTTCCCGACAGTGTCCTTGCGGTTGTCCAGCCCCATTGCGACGGGGACAGTTTTTCTGCCGCATTTGCCGCCGCGGACCACGCGGACACTCGTGCTCGAGCACCAGTACTCCAAGCGCGGGGTGGCTGAGGTGCCAGCCGTCGAATGCCGCAGCCACTATCCGTTTGGACTATTCGAGCGGAAACGGATGGAGCCTGGAAAGGAGTCGGTGGTGGTGTTTCCGCGGATTGAGCGCATCGTGCCGTTCTTTCCCGAACGTGAGGGTGGGCACGGCGACTTCATGGCCCGGCTCAAGGGTGAGGGTGAGGATCTCTATCAGATCCGCGAGTATGTCCCGGGTGAGAGTGCCCGGGCGATTGACTGGAAGGCGTCGAGCCGGGTCGCGCGAATCATGGCGCGGGATTTCCATCGCAACGCCAACCTGAGGGTGACGCTCATCGTGGACGCCTCCAGCACCTCGCCAGCTGACCACGATGCCATCGAAACGCAGATCTCGCTCGCCGCATCCATCATCGATTTTCTCTACCATTCGCATATCAGCTACCAGCTCTTGAGCACCTCGGGGGATGTGGCGTTCGGTCTGGGGCCTCTCCAATATCGTGAGGCTCTCTCCCATCTCGCGCTCCTCCCCGTCTCCGATCCGGAATCAGGTGGGGCATTCAGAAAGTCGCTCTCTGCGAGCCGGATTCACGATTCCATCCCTCTCTTCTTCTCCGCGCGCGCGACGGTGCGAGATCTGCCGGTCAAAGCCTACCGCGTCCTCGCGGCCGAAAAGTCCACCCCGGTGGCGACATCGGATGGGGTGGAGGCATGATCCGAATCTCGTTCAGAACCACCGGTGCCATGATCGACCCGGCCATGCTGGTCTTCTCCGCCATAGCAGCCCTGACGCTCTTCGTCTCTTCACCGTCGCATTTCCTGCTCCCGGCGGCCCTCTACACCCCTCTCTTCATCCTCTCCTTGGACTCCAGGTTTCTTCAGAAACGCCAACGCTTCCTGCGCCGCATTTGGAACGTGCTCTCACTGCTCTACCTCCCCGTCCTCGTGCTCGACATGTCGGCCAGCGGCGAGGTGATTGGACCGGTCGCACGGCTGCTCTATTTCCTCCAGCTCGCCAAGCTCTACGATCGCAGCACGACGCGAGACCGTTCGCAGCTCTTCGCCGTATCGTTTTTCCAGATCCTCGCCGCCGCCGTGCTCACCACCGAGGCGACTCTGCTCATCGGACTCGTCCTGTTCGCCGCCGCGGCCCTGGCCGTGCTCATGATCATGGCACTGCTGAAGGACGGTGGCGAAGGCGCAGCGCCCGCCCCCGTGTTGAAACTCACCACGGCATTCACTGTGTCCATCTTCGTGCTCGCGATCGGCATCTTCTTCATGATCCCACGGCTCAGTCTCGGCTATCTCCAACGGATGCAGGCACGCGACTCGATGGTCTCCGGTTTCTCCGACCACATGGATTTGGGCCAGATCGGAGCGATCAAAAAGGATTCATCCGTGGTGATGCGCATCAAGAGACTGGATGCGCACGGTCCCCTCTCCCAGACCCTCTACTGGCGGGGTATCGCCTACACCACGTACGACGGACGGAAGTGGATCCGCTCCACCCGTGCCCTATCACTCACCCGCCAGAGCGAAGCTCGCTACCCCCTCAACGATCCGCGCCCCGGCGCGCCGACCATCGAGCTCGAGTTCGTGGTCGAACCGATGGACTCGGAGGTCGTGTTCCTGCTGGGGAGACCGCTCGAGGTTGAGGGGCGCTTCTTCTGGCTGGAAATGGACGAGAACCGGACGATCACATCGCGATACCAGCGTTTTTACAGGATGAGCTACACCGAGAGGGCGGAGCTGCCGCTGCCGCCCCCCAGCGCCCCCGACCGAGCGCTCCCCGAAGGGCTGGACCCGTATCTCGAGCTCCCTCCAGGCACGCAAAGGATCGAGAGCCTCGCCAGGGAGATCACGGCCACGGCCAGTACTAGATACGACGCATGTAGACAAATAGAGGCCTACTTGCGACGTCACTACACCTATACGCTCGACCTCCGGCGTACGGGCACCGGAAGCCCTATCGACGAATTCCTCTTCGATCAGAAACGCGGGCACTGCGAATACTTCGCGACGTCGATGGCTCTGCTCTGCCGCGCCACCGGGGTGCCCGCCCGCGTCGTCTCGGGCTTTCTGGACGGCGAGTTCAACAGTGCGGGCAATTTCTACGTCGTACGACAGCAGGACGCGCACGCCTGGGTCGAGGCCTACATTCCGGGGTTCAGGTGGGTCACGTTCGATCCGTCGCCGGCGATCCCGACTGAGCAGGCCGGGCAGAGTGCCAGCCTGGGCACGATCATCCACAACTACTGGGAGTCGTACAAGCTGCTCTGGGACCGCTACATTCTGACGTACAACCTCTGGGACCAGTTCTACGTGATCATGGAGGTCTCGCAGGCGATGCAGCACGGCCGTGAAGCGTTGAGCGGTTTCCTGTCCACTCTGCGAAACCAGAGCGCCCGGGCGCCAGGCGTCCCATTTGTCGCGCTGATCGGCGCGATCGCCGTCGGCGCGGTGGCAGTCGCCGCGATCCGCAGGAAGCGGCGCAGACTCACGCCCACAAACACTCTTGCCCCCCACAGCCGGCGCGCGCTTTCTGCGATGCGCGAGTACGTTCGCTTCCTGCAGGCGGCGGCGAAACACGGGTACATGAAAAGTGACTCGGACACGCCGCTCGAGTTCGCGCGCTCGTTCCCCTCTGACAGGCGACTCGAGTCCACACGGCTTGCCGAGGTCTACTATTCGGCGCGGTTCGGCGACGAGCCCCATGAGGGTGTGGAAGAGGAGATCAGGGAGTTGGGCCGCCGGATCCTGGCTGAGTAATGCCCCAGATCCCGCGATCAGGGCGCATCTGGGTGGAGAAGCAGGGCTGCACCGATGGCTGCGAAGTCTCGAAGAGACTGGTGCAGCCTGCCGAGAGGAACAATGTCGAGCTGCGAAAGCAGTGTTGCGCCCATCACTGTGAAGTCTCTACAAATCTCAATGAGTCTCTATGAGCGTCCCAGGGCTGCGGCAAAGTCGAGGTGGCGACTCGGGCGAGGCCGTTCCGTGCGAAACCGCAGATGGCGCAGATTTCCGCGCAGATCACGCAGATTCTTCCAGCATTCAACCGACGAGCAACTTGCTCCTCACTCTCGGGTCGGCGCGAA
>JACPPM010000026.1 GCA_016191015.1 Acidobacteriota bacterium
CTCACTCTCGGGTCGGCGCGAAGCAATCGGCGACATCTGCGAGTCAATCTGTGAAATCTGCGGTTTCCGGGACTTTGCAGTAGTCTTGGGCCGTCGGCGCACCGGATTGACCGTCATCGGAGGCAGCGATAGAATGGTGCTTTCCTGAACAGCGGAGGAGCAGCGATGAGCACGAGCGGGAGCAGCATCTCAGAGAAACTCGACGCCTACGTAGCGGGTATCCGGCCGAAATTCGAACAGGTTCTGGGTCAGATGGTCGAGATTCCCAGCATCAGCATGGATCCACAGAAGCGGGCCGAGATGGAGAGAATGGCGGACTACGCCGTCGGGGCGTTGCAGGAGATCGGCGCCGTAGCCGAGAAGGTGACGACGCCCGGCAATCCGGTCGTACTGGGACAGATTGTTCGCAATCCGTCGTATCCGACGATTTCGATCTACAATCACCTGGACGTCCAGCCGGCCGACGGAGATGAATGGCAGAAACCGCCCTTCGTCTTTTCCGTGGACGGAGACAGATACAACGGTCGCGGTGCAACGGACGACAAGGGACCGGCGCTCGCGGCGCTCATGGCCGCCCGCTTTGCCGTCGAGAACGACATCCCGGTCAATATCCAGTTCGTCTGGGAGCTGGAGGAAGAGATCGGGAGCCCCAGCTTCGAGCATTTCGTCAAAGCCAATCGCCTCCGGATGCCGGCCGATTGTGTCGTTGTGTCCGACTCGATCTGGATCGCTCGCGGCAAGCCCGCGATCGCGTACGGTCTCAGGGGCGTTCAGGGGTTTTCCCTGATCCTCGAGACCGGGACGAAGGACGCTCACTCGGGTCTGACCGGGGGTGTGGCGAGAAACCCGCTCGCCGAGCTCGCGCAGATCATCGCTGACTGTTACGACGTGAGGACGGGGCGGATCAAGATCCCGGGGTTCTACGACGACGTGATGCACGCCACGAAGAAGGAGGTCGACAGTTTCGTGTCGTCGGGCTTCAGCTTGGCGGAGTTCAAGAAGGCCCATGCATTCAAGAAAATCAGGAATCTCACGGCGTCCCAGGCGCTGAAGAATATTTTCGCGCTACCGACCTTCGAGGTCCACGGGATTGTGGGCGGGTACACAGGCCCCGGGATCAAGACTGCGATCCCGCCGCGGGGCGAAGCGAAGATTTCGATGAGGCTCGTCCCGAACCAAAACTGTGGGAAGATCATGAGGCTTGTCGAGAAGTTCATCAAGGCCCGGAATCCTGACGTGAAGATCGTCAAGGAGACATCGCTGGCTCCCTACCTGGGCCCGTTCGGTGGCCCGTATGCGGACGCCGGGCGCGAAGCGATGAAACAGGCTTTCGGGCGAGAGCCGGCTTTCACGAGGGAAGGCGGGTCGATCGGCGCGGTTGTCACGATGAAGAACCACATGATCACGCCGAGGCAGAAGCGGGGCGTCCCGGTCATATTCCTCGGACTGTCGCTGCCCGAGCACGGCTATCACGCTCCGAACGAATGCTTCGATTGGGGCCAGGCCTCAGGTGGGATCAAGATGTTCGTGCACTACTTCGACGCGATCGCAAGTATGAAGAAGTGACTGGCGAGCGGAAGCCCGGACCGTAGAAGTCAAGAAGACGCTCCGAGCCTTGCTCGACATCCCGGGATCCGGGAGCTAGTGGCTGATGGCTAATCGCTAAGGAGACGACAGGTGCTACCAACGATCGAATGGCGGGACGGAGCGGTGGTGATGGTGGATCAGCGCAAGCTGCCCGGGCAGGAGGTGTACGTCCACGCACGGACGTACGAGGAGGTGGCGGAGGCGATCGAGACGATGGTGATTCGAGGCGCGCCGGCAATCGGCGTAGCCGCCGCGATGGGGGTGGCGCTCGGAGCCGACAAGCTGGCAGACGATCTCGATGCCAGCGTGGCGCGCGAGGCATACGAGAAGATCCACGCACGATTGCACCGGACTCGTCCGACCGCGGTGAATCTGTTCTGGGCCCTGAAGAGGATGCGTGCCGTGTTCGAAGAGAGCATCGCGGGAGGCCGGGGCGAAGTGCGGAGGCGTCTCATCGCTGAGGCGATCGCCATCGAGAGAGAGGACATCGAGCAGTGCAGATCGATCGGCCGCCATGGTTGCGGCCTGATTCCGAAGGGTGCGACGGTCCTCACGCACTGCAACGCGGGTGCCCTGGCAACGGCGGGATACGGAACCGCGCTGGGCGTCATCCGCGCGGCCCATGAGGCCGATCCATCGGTGACAGTGTTCGCGGATGAGACGCGACCGTTTCTGCAGGGCGCGCGGCTCACAGCCTGGGAGCTGATGAAGGACTCCATCCCGGTGACGCTCATCACGGACAATATGGCCGGTTCCATGATGAATCGCGGGAGGATCAACTGCGTCGTCGTCGGCGCGGATCGCATCGCGGCCAACGGTGACACGGCCAACAAGATCGGAACCTATTCGGTCGCGGTGCTCGCCCGCGAGAACGGCATACCCTTCTACGTCGCCGCGCCAGCGTCGACGTTCGACCTGAGCCTGAGCTCGGGCGCGGAGATTCCGATTGAGGAGAGAGCCAGCGCGGAGGTCACCGAGGTCCAGGGTGTGAAGGTCGCGCCCGACGGGGTCGCCGTCTGTAACCCCGCCTTCGACGTCACACCCGCCCGGTATGTCACGGCCTTCATCACCGACCGCGGTGTCGCCCGGCCACCCTTCGCGGAGAGTCTTCTGGCGATCCGCTAAGGCAGGGATGCGTTGCTGATTCTCGGCATCGAGACATCCTGCGATGAGGCGTCGGCGGCTGTCCTCGAGGACGGCCGACGGATACTTTCGAACGTCATTTACTCACAGGACGAGATTCACAATCGCTACGGCGGAGTCGTCCCGGAGCTTGCCAGTCGTGAGCACCTGCGCAAGATAGATTCGGTTGTCGCCACGGCACTCGAGCAGGCGGGTGTCGGCATTCGCGAGATCGACGCCTACGCGGTGACTCGTGGCCCGGGTCTCATCGGCTCGCTGCTGATCGGCATCTCCTATGCGAAAGCACTCGCCTACTTCCGCCAAAAACCTCTCTTCGGAGTCAACCACCTGATCGGCCACATACACGCCGTCTTCCTGGAGCACGAGAAGCCGCCGCTCCCGTTCATGGCCCTGGTGGTCTCTGGTGGGCACACCAGTCTCGTCTACTCGGCCACAGACGGGTCCGTGTCGACGATCGGCAAGACACGGGACGATGCAGCGGGTGAAGCATTCGACAAGGTCGCCAAGATGCTGGGTCTTGGTTATCCCGGTGGTCCAAAGATCGAGAAGATGGCGCGAGAGGGGCGGGGCTCGATCCGGTTTTCCCGCGTGAAGATATCGGACGGCAGCCTGGATTTCAGCTTTTCGGGGCTGAAGACAGCCGTTCTTTACCACCTTCGCGAGAATCCGGCAACCGAGCAGACGGTTCCAGGGATCTGCGCCTCCTTTCAGCGAGCGTGCGTCGAGGCGCTGGTGGAGCAGACGGAGCGAGCGTTGCAGCAGTACCCGGCCAGTGCCATTCTCCTCTGCGGCGGTGTCGCATGCAACGCGAAGCTGCGAGAGGCAATGTCGCATCTGGCCCGCCGCCACGCCCTACCCTGCCTCATCCCCTCCCCTCGCCTCTGCGCCGACAATGGCGCGATGATCGCCGCAGCGAGCGTGGCGTGCGATCCGGTGTCTCCGCTCGATCTCGACGGCGATCCCAATCTCCGGATTCCCGCGGTGGCGGAGAGGAAGGGGACGGCGTGACGAGGGATGCGTGCCGCCGTGGTGTCAGATCAAACGATGTCCCAGCAGGAAATCCGGTAGGACTATTCCTCTTCTTCGTCGCCGAAGAAGAAGAGGTCTGCGCAGATTCGCGAGCAGAACCCGCGTCCGTGCATGCTGACCTGGCACTCCTCGCAGACGAACTTGAAGCATATCGGGCACTTCATCAGGTGCGTATCGTCTTCTGTCTTCTGGCAGTGAATACATTCCATAGATCGGCTCTCTCGGGTATCATAGCATAGCAAACGAGATGACGGATCAGGACACGAGATCCACCTCCGGAGCGACGAACATACTATATGGAAAAGAAGAAGGATGAAGAGAAGGTCGTGGCGACCAATCGAAAGGCGCATCACGACTACTTCATATTTGACCGGTACGAAGCCGGGGTGGTTCTGGCCGGGACCGAGGTCAAGAGCATACGGGATGGCCGTGTCAATCTGAGGGACGCATTCTGTCGCGAGCTCGGGGGCGAGCTGTTCCTGATGAATTGCCATGTCAGCCCGTATGAGCAGGCCAATCGGTACAATGTGGAGCCGCTCCGGGACCGGAAGCTGCTCCTGCACAAGCGCGAGATCGTCAAGATTGCCGGGAAGGTTGCCGAGAAGGGGCTGACCATCGTTCCGTTGCGGGCCTACTTGAAGGGCGGCCGCGTCAAGCTCGAGATCGGGTTGGCAAAAGGAAAGAAGAACTGGGACAAGCGGGAGACGATCAAGAGGCGCGAGCAGGACCGGGAGATGCGGCGAAAGCTATCCTCCGGCTAGTGCAGCACTCAGCACTCGCCCTCGGCTAGATCCCCATGCCGAGACGTGTGGCGAGCATCTGAGGGAGCTGTGCCTTGGTGATCTTGCTCTGTGTGACGGTGAATTGGTACGGCTTCCGGTAGGATGTGAGAGTGCGTTTTTCGCTGTCGAAGACGGCGAATGAGATCTTGAAATTCCGGTCGCGTGGCTGGCCGAGCGAGCCCGGGTTGATGAGATACCTGCAGCCGTCCTCGAAATCGAAACGCACTTCGTCTCCGCGCAGGTTCATGAATCCGACGTCTCCCGACGGGTTCTGGAAGTATATCCGTGGGATGTGTGTGTGCCCGAAGAAGCAGAGGTTTTCCTTGAACGAGGCGAAGGCGAGAGTGGCATCGTACTCGCTGAAGAGGTAGGCGTCCTCGTGATAAGGAGCGCCGTGACAGATGAGGAACGCGTCGTCGACGCGGCGCGGTCCCTGCGGCATTTCTCGCAGGAACGCGACGTTCGCCTTCGTCAGTTTCTGTTGCGTCCAATTCGCTGCATAGAGCGCGGCGGTGTTGAAGTCCTCACCGCTCTCGATTCCGCACGCGACCTTGTCATGATTCCCCCTGACGATCTCCAGGGGTCGGAGTTTTCGGATGCGGTCGACCACCTGGTTGGGCGAAGCGGCGTACCCGACCAGGTCTCCCAGCACCACGTATTTGTCGATCTTCTTTCGCTTGGCCCACCTCAGTAGGACCTCCATCGCTTCCAGGTTCGAATGGATATCGCTGAAGATGAGGTATCTCACCGAATCCTGCCCGATCTTCGGAGCTCCGCAAGAATGGCCACCACCGTCTCCTCAGGCGTCCCCTTGCCCGACACCCTCAAGTCGGCCTGTAGGTATGAGGGGAGGCGCGAGTTGAGCAGATTGCCGAGCTCATCCGGGCCCCGGGCCAGTGGGCGAGTGTCATGGTCCTTGAGCCGGCTGCGGATCAGGTCGAGTGGCGTGTCCAGGAAGACGCAGGTGCCGGTGGCGAGCGCGATGCGCCGGTTCTCTTCATCCACGTACGACCCACCCCCGAGGGCGACCACGACGCCGTCCCGCGTGGAGATCTCCGCGATGAGCTGCTTCTCGAGCTGCCTGAAATACGACTCCCCGTGTTCCCGGAAAATCTCGCGGATCGAGCGACCTACCCGTTGTTCGATCACCTCGTCCACGTCGATGAACTCATACCCGAGCTCCCGGCTCAGGGTCCTGCCGACCGTTGTCTTTCCCGCCGCCATGAACCCCAGCAGATACACGTTGCGCTTTCCCGACGACACTCCATCCACGCGCCGCGCCCGGACCGCGTTCATCTCCATCGAACCTCTCGCCGCGTGCATGCAGCCTGCCTAGACGTTCCCCTGTGCCATCGCAAGAAATCGAAGCCCGACCTCAGAGGCCAACTATAACAGAACGCTGGAAGGCCGTTCAAGAACTCGCGAGACGTTCCATTCCAACCGGACGGCGGCGCCGTGCGAGGCGACGGACCGCGGCGAAGTCGAGGGGCGATCCGGCCATTCCGTTCCGTACGAAACCGCTGATTGAGCAGATTTCCCCGGGCACGCCTCTCGCGGCCGTCACTATTCAGCAGTCGAATCTGCGAAATCTGCGGTTGTTCGGCTTCGGCCGCAGCCTTGAGACGAGGCGGCTTTGCCCCCGTTCTGGGTATTGTGGTAGTATTCGCCTCTAAACATCAGTAACAGACATGAGAATGACCGGATGCGATCCACAGCTTTCGGGACAGTACGGTGAGTAGCGATGGGAAAAGAAGCGGCCTCCAGCGAGCTTGAGGACAAGATTCGTCCGATCGTGGAAGGTGTGGTTCGCAGCGAGGGCCTCGAGCTCGTTTCGATGAGATTCGGACGGAGGACGTTGCTGGTGACGATCGACCGGGAGGGGGGAGTGCGGTTGTCGGACTGCGAGACCGTCAGTCATCATCTCTCGACGCTGCTCGACGTGGAGGATGTCATTCCATTCTCATACAGTCTCGAGGTCTCTTCACCGGGCGTGGATCGTCCTCTCAGGACGGCCAGTGATTTCGCGCGAGCCGTGGGGAAGACTCTGCGGTTGGTCGTGGCGGAGACCGGGGCGGCCCCGACCCGCGTGCTGGGGAGGATACTGGATGCTGCCGACGACGAGATAGTTGTAGAGCCCGTGCTGGGGGGAGAGCGTGGCAGGCCGAGGCGTACTGGCGAGCCGGTGCGAATCCGGTTGGAGCGGATCCTTGAGGCGAAGCAGGAAATCTCCTTCAAGCGTTGAACCGGACCTGCGGCAGGTGATCGAGCAGGTGAGTCGCGATCGCGGTCTCGACGCGGATGTCCTGATTGCCGCGATCGAGGAGGCGCTGCGAGCGGCGGCATTGCGCTATTACGGAGACGGTGAGGAGCTGCATTCGAGATTCGATCGGACACGCGGGGTCTTCCAAGTTTACTCTCGCAGAAAAGTAGTCGAGACACCCGTCGATGCCGCGGCCGAGGTATCGCTTGCCGACGCGCGAAAGATCGATCCGGCGGCTGCCATCGATTCGACGATCGAAATCGTCAAGGACACCGAGGCGATCGGGCGGATCGCAGCTCAGACATGCAAGCACGTCATCTCAACACGGATGAGGGATGTGGAGACCGAGAATACGTACGCGGAGTATTCTTCGAAGGTCGGCGAGGTGCTCCACGGATCGATCAAACGGTTCGAGGGGGCCGACATTATCGTCGCGCTCGGACGAATTGAGGGAATCCTTCCGAAGAAGGAACAAAACCCGTATGAGCACTACGAGATCGGCGAGACCATCAAGGTGGTCGCATTGCGGGTTTCCAAGGACACGCGAGGAGTCCTGGTGATTGTCTCCCGCGCCGACCCCTCCCTGCTGGCGTGGTTGCTCGAGGGCGAAGTACCCGAGATCAGGGACCGCACGGTCGCGATCAAGGGTGTGGTTCGTGAAGCAGGCGAGCGCGCCAAGGTGGCGGTCTCATCGAAGGAGCGGGGAATCGACCCGGTCGGCGCATGTGTGGGCGTCAAGGGGACGCGCATCCAGTCGATCATCCGCGAGCTCAGAGGCGAACGCATCGACATCATCGAATGGTCTCAGGACCCCGCCGAGTTCGTCTGCGCCGCGCTCAACCCGGCCAAAGTGCGCCGCGCATCAGTGACCGACGCGGTGGCCAAGATCATGGAGGTCCATGTCGACGCGAAGCAGCTCTCGCTGGCCATCGGCAAGAGAGGGCAGAACGTGCGCCTCGCGTACAGGCTCACCGGGTGGCGGATCGATATCAAGAGCGAAGGGGAGAAGACTGGCGGGGGGCTCGCAACCGTCTTCCCTGAGGACGTGCCATCCAAGCCGATTCCGATTGCGAAAGGGGCTACCCCGCCGGTGTCTGACGGGCAAACTCCGGTGTCTGTGCCCGACTCGGATTCGGCTCCCCGAAGGGGACGCAGGCACAAAGAGGTTGACAAGCGCACCCGAAAAGAGGAAAAATCCCTTTTCGCGGAGTGAGAACGGGTAGCGCCGTAGACCCGGAAGAATTTCTGGGCTCCGAAGCGCGCTGCCAGGAGGAATAAAGGTTTGTCCGGTCCCAGGATCTACGAATTATCGAAGGAGCTCGGCGTCACCAACAAAGACGTGATGGAGTTCCTTCAGTCCAAGCACATCACCTTCAAGAGCCATTCCTCCTCGGTCGATCCCGCCGATGCGCAACTGGTTCGCAAGTATTTCAATGCGAAGAAGGCCGACGCGGCGAAGATCGCTGCTGAGGCCAAGGAGCAGGAGAAGGCCAAGAAAGCGGCGCTGGCGAAGCCTGGCGCGAAGTCCGAGGTTGCTCACGCGGCGCCTCCTGCGCCTCCCGTAGCCAAGGAAGCCCATCCACCGGTGGCGGCCGCGCCGGCAGCCGCTCCGCAGAAGCCTCCCGTTCGCCATGCCGCGCCACAAGCCGCCTCTCCCGCCGCGGCAATCTTCCGCCCGGCTCCGCCGCCGCCTCCCCCTCCAAGGCCTCCGGTCGCTGCGCAGCCGGCGCCACCGCCTGCAGCTCCGGTAAGGCGCCCCGAAGCGCCCGTGGTCGAGCAGAAGCCGGCGATCGTGCTTCCGCCGAGGAAGGTGCAGGTCCCTGAGGGCGTCACGGTCAAGGAGTTCGCCGAGCGGGTCGAGGTGAAGGCCAAGGATGTCATCAAGAAGCTGCTCGACCGCGGCATCTTCGTCTCCATCAATCACAGCATGGACACGAGCATGATCGAGGTCGTTTCACCCGATTTCAACGTCGAGGTCGAGACGGTGCCGTTCGAGCAGGCTATCAGGTTGGATCAGCGCGAGGTGCAGGACGCCGCGCAGCAGAAGCCACGCCCGCCGGTCGTGACGATCATGGGACATGTCGACCACGGAAAGACGAGTCTGCTCGATGCGATCCGTTCCACGAACGTGGCCGGTCAGGAGGCCGGGGGCATCACCCAGCGCATCGGCGCGTACCACGTGACGATCAAGGACCGGTCGATCGTATTCCTGGACACGCCGGGCCACGAAGCCTTCACCAAGATGCGATCGCGTGGTGCGAAGGTCACCGACATCGTCATTCTCGTCGTCGCGGCCGACGACGGGGTCATGCCTCAAACTGTCGAAGCGATCCACCATGCGAAGGCTGCAAACGTCCCGATTATCGTGGCGATCAACAAGATCGACAAGCCGGGCGCGGATGCGCAGCGGGTGAAACGAGAGCTTGCGGATCACGACCTGGTTCCTGAGGATTGGGGTGGGCAGACGGTCATGGTCGAGGTCTCCGCGAAGAAGAAGATCAACCTCGACGGAATACTGGAGATGATTTTGCTGGTGGCTGACATGGGTGAGCTCAAGGCCGACCCTGGCAGACAGGCCACCGGAACGGTTCTCGAAGCGAGCCTCGACAAGGGGCGCGGCCCGGTGGCCACGGTTCTTGTTCAGGACGGGACACTCACGACCGGAGACAACGTCCTGGTCGGCGCGACCTACGGCAAGGTCCGCGCAATGATCGACGAGTGGGGACAGCGGACCAAGAAGGCCGGGCCGTCCACCCCGGTCGAGGTTTTGGGATTGCTGGAAGTTCCTCAACCAGGAGATCACCTGCAGGCTGTCGACGACATCGCCAAGGCACGCCAGATCGGCAATTTCCGGCAGATGCAGATCCGGGAAAGCCGCATGGCGAAGCCGACCAGGCTGACGCTGCAGCACCTCTATCAGCACATCAAAGATGGCGGGATCAAGGAGCTGCCGATCATCCTCAAGGCTGACGTGCAGGGATCTGTGGAGGTGCTGGCCTCAACGTTGAGCAAGCTCAGCACGGACAAAGTCCGCCTCCGGATCATCCACAGCGGCGCGGGCGCGATCACGGAAACCGACGTTCTCCTCGCGTCGGCCAGCAACGCCATCATCATCGGTTTCAGCGTGAGGCCGGAGAGGAAGGCGGTCGAGCTGGCCCGGTTCGAGGAGGTTGACATTCGCCTCCATACGATCATCTACGACATCACCAACGAGATTCGGAGTGCGATGTCGGGGTTGCTCGAGCCGACCATCAAGGAAACATACCTCGGAACCGCCGAAGTCAGGAACACGTTCAAGGTGCCGAAGGTCGGGACCATAGCCGGATGCCTGGTCAGCGAGGGGAAGATCACCCGGAGCGCCGAGTGTCGGCTGATCCGGGACAATGTCGTGATCTTCGAAGGCAAGATCTCGTCGCTCAAGCGGTTCAAGGACGACGCGTCGGAGGTCAAGAACGGCCTGGAATGCGGGATTGGGATTGAGCGGTTCGGCGACGTCAAGGTCGGAGACGTGATTGAGGCCTTCGTACGCGAGAGAATCAAGCAGGAGCTCGCCGAAGCACGCTAGGCGCCCCCGTGTGTGCGGGCGTTTTGACCGATGATCGCACATCTCGCATTCGACATCGTCCTGCCTGATTCGGGATCGCTGAAAGATAAGCGACAGGTCCTGAGGAGTCTGCGCGACCGCCTCCGGGGACGGTACAACATCGCCTTCGCCGAGATGGACTACCAGGATCTTTGGCAGAGAGCCAGGATTGAGATCGTGTCCGTGAGCTCCAGCCGCCAGCTCCTCGAGCAGATGTGCCAGAAGGTCATGGATGAGGTCGAGGAGATTGCGGGGCTCGAAGCCGTGCACGACTGCTCTCTCGATTTCATCGAGTAGTGCCCGCGTTTCGTTCCGGATAGAAGGACATGTCTGAGCATCTCGGGGGTGGCTTGCGTTTGTGGCGAAATATGCGAGAATGGTTGGCTTTGCCGGCGGTGGGAGGATGTTGTGTTGACGGCGCGAACGTTGAGGGTGGGTGAGCTGATCCAGCAGGAGCTGATGAGGCTGATCCAGCGGGAGATGCACGATCCGCGGGTGGGGTTTGCCACGGTGACCGAGGTGCGGATGACAGCGGACCTGCGGACGGCGCGAGTGTATGTGAGCGTGCTGGGAGCCGAAGAGGTTCAGAATGAATCGATCGCGGCGCTGCAGCACGCGGCGGGGTATCTGAGAACCGAGCTCTCGCATGCACTGCGGCTGAGGCGCGCTCCGGAGCTGCACTTTGTGCTCGATCAGTCGATCGAGAAGTCGATCCGAGTCGAGCAGCTCCTGCACCCTGAGGATAAGGGGGAGATATCGTGATCACGGGGCAGATCATCGAAAGGATGCGGTCTGGAAACCGATTCATGCTGACCTCGCATCGCAAGCCCGACGGCGACTCGATCGGCTCCGAGATGGCCATGGCGTTGATACTGGAGCGGCTGGGCAAGGTCGCGGTTGTCCGGAACCGTGATGCATATCCGTCCGCGTACCGGAGGCTCCCGGGCATCGAGCGCATTCTGACGGGCGAGCTCCCGGAGGGCGAACAGTATGATGCGGTTTTCACGATGGAATGCACGGAAATCGAGCGGCCGGGGCTCGCACGGATCGGCGATTATTTCATCATCAATATCGATCATCACCACAACAACACGATGTTCGGCGCACTGAACTGGGTGGACATCGGCGCGTGTGCAGTCGGCGAGATGATCTTCGACCTCGCCCGGGAAATGAAACTTGATTTGACCACTGAAATCGCCACGCACCTCTATGTCTCGATTGCCACCGATACCGGCTTCTTCCATTTCAGCAACACGACGGCGCGGACGTTCGAGATCTGTGCCGAGCTGGCACGCCTGGGCGCGAACCCAAACTTCGTGGCCGATTGCCTCTATGATCACAATCGTCCCGGGCAGATCCAGCTCCTGGGCAAGACCCTATCGCGTCTCGAGATCGACTGGGAGATGAGAACAGCCACGATCGCGCTGTTCCAATCCGATTTCGATGGCATCGATGCGGTCGACGGGGATACCGAGGGCATCATCAACTACCCGCGTTCGATCGATGGAGTCGATGTAGCCGTTTTCTTCAAGGAAGCGGGGACGCGCAGTTTCCGTGTCGGCCTCAGGGCGAGGAAGGATTTGAACGTGGCTGAAGTCGCCGCGGAATTCGGCGGAGGCGGCCATCCGCAGGCATCGGGCTGCACGATCGAGGGGGAGTATGAGGAGGTGCGCGGGAAGCTGTTTGCCGCGCTGCGTCGCAAGCTCCAGGCTCGCTCCTCCGCCGCCTGGACCGCGGACGGCCGTTGATCGGACCGGGAGAAGGCCTGTGAAATCGAAGGGGCTTGACGGCGTGTTGCTGATGGACAAGGACCCGGGCCCCACATCGCACGACGTCGTAGCGGCCTGCCGCCGGGTGCTCGGTGAAAAACGCATCGGCCATCTCGGCACATTGGATCCGATCGCCGGCGGACTGCTCCCGCTCACTGTCGGCCATGCCACCCGGCTGACACGCTTCTTCATGATGGATCGGAAGAGTTATCAGGGCGTCATGCGACTTGGGTATTCGACCGATACGTACGACCGCACCGGCAAACGGACATCGGATGACGCGGTGGCAGTTCCCGGACCGGACGAGGTCCGCGAGGCAGGCGCCGTCTTCAGTGGCAGGATCAAGCATCAGACCCCACCTTACAGCGCACGGAAGGTGGGTGGAAAGAAGCTCTACGAGCTGGCCCGTCGCGGCGAAATGGTGGAGACGGAGACGAAGGAGGTCGAGATCTACGTGTTCCAGATCAATCGGGTCGAGGGGAGTGTCGTGGAGTTCCACGTCGACTGCTCGACCGGAACCTACGTCAGGTCGCTGGCTCACGAGCTCGGTCAGAAGCTCGGATGTGGCGCCCATCTAGAATCACTGCGTCGTCTGCGCGTGGGGGAATTTTCGGTGGAGAACGCGGTGACGATGCACCAGCTTCAGAGAATGCGGGCCGAGGGGCGGGCGGGCGAGGCAATCCTCCCAATGAGCGGCCTCTTGGCGTCATTCGACGCGATCGCCCTCACGGGGCCGGAGGTCGGTGAAATCACCCACGGCAAAGACCTGCTCCGTAAACTCGACCTCCGTGCCGGCGCTCGATACGTGAAGCTGCTGGATCCGTCCGGATCCCTCACCGCAATCGGCGAGATCGTATCCCGCCATTCCACCATCATCACGATCCACCCATCGGTCGTCCTGGCCCGGTAGCCGGCACCCGATCCGTGATCCGGTCGTGATCTCATCGCGCGGTCAACTGCACCTCGCGCTCGCCTTGATGGTCGTCATCTGGGGAGCGAACTATACGATCGCCAAGGTCGCGCTCACGGAGCTACCACCATTAACCCTCGCCGCCGCCCGGGTGACGCTGGCGACGGTATTTCTGTTCACGGTCCTGGGAACGCATGGTGGCCTGCGGATTCGCAGGAACGCCCTGCCGCGAATGGCATTCCTGGGTCTCACAGGCGTCGCCCTCAATCAATCTCTCTTTGTGCGCGGCCTCGATCGCACGGTCCCATCGCACTCGTCCCTCGTCGTGGCCCTCGGGCCCATCTTCGTCCTCATCCTGGCAAGTTTGTTCCTCGATGAGCCGATCGGATTCAAGAAAGTTGCTGGGATCCTGCTCTCTTTCGCCGGCGTGATGGCGCTGAGCCTGCATGCTGATTTCACGCTGGACCGGAGCCACCTGGAGGGCGATCTCACTACCGCCGGCGCGGTGCTCTCCTTTGCGATCTACACGATCGCCGGAAAGCGAGCGGTCATCGAATTCGGGGCGCTGAAGACAACCGCCTACTCGCATCTGTTCGGTGCGCTCCTGTTGGTTCCTGCCGCGTCGCTCGCGTCGCCCGGTCCGCCGGTCTCTCTCAGCCTGCGCGGCGTCCTCGCGCTGCTCTACATGGCTATCTTCGCCTCGGCGCTCGCCTACCTCATCTTCTATCGCGGGCTGCGGGACCTGGGTGCGGCGCGGATCTCCGCGCTCTCGTATTTCCAGCCCCTCCTGGCGATTGCTATCTCGGTAGGCGCCGCCCAGGAGGCGCTCGCGGCCCGCATCCTCTATGGCGGCGCCCTCGTGCTCGCAGGCGTCATCGTCGCGGAAAGAGGTTAGCGTCGGGAGTTGAAATCCGCCCCCGGAATTCGTCACACTGGTCTCATGAGATTCCTGGCGGACTCGATGCTCGGCAGGTTGGCGCGGTGGCTGAGGTTTGCCGGAGTTGACTGTGGGTACGTGCGGGATCGGCAGGAGGTGCCGTTTCTCGAGCGGGCGTCGAGGGAAGACCGAATCATCCTCACGGCTGACCGCGGTCTGGCCAGCCGCGCAGGAGGCCGCGCCGGAGGCAGCGCCGGAGGCAGCGCCTATGTGGTGAATGCCACCTTCCACCGGGATCAGCTGAAGGAAGTGATGGCGCATTTCAATCTCCGCCCGGCGGGACCGCTCACGCGATGCGGCGAATGCAACGCGCCACTGGCCCAGCTGCATCACGCAGAGGCATATGGGCGCGTCCCGTTGCGAGTGTACGAAAGCGCCATGCAGTTCTTCGCATGCCCCGAGTGCGGGCGTCTATACTGGTCAGGGAGTCACACGGAGGCCATCGCCCGCACACTCAGTGAAATCCTGCGGCCTCCATCTCAGGGTGATCGCGATCACACTCCCACGTAGGCTCCCGCGGGCATCATCCTGATTCCCGCGTGTCTAACAGAAATCTAACATCGGACTCGCGCCTCACTCACCACAGTGCCACCTTTTCGCACTAGGTTATGAGGTATGCGATGACCGACGTCGGATCAACGTCGATCGCGGGGAGGAGAACGAAATCATGCGTGAGAGAATCGGATTGGTGATCTTGACTACGGGAATGGCGGCCCATGCCCTCGGGCAGCCGGCTGCGTTTCCCGGGGCGGAGGGGTTCGGCGCATCGGCGACGGGCGGACGCGGCGGCCGGGTGATCTATGTCACCAACCTGAATGCCGGCGGGACGGGCTCCTTGCAGTGGGCGCTCGATCAGGATGGCCCCAGATTCATTCTGTTCAAGGTGAGTGGCGTCATCAACAGCGACGTGCAACTCACGCGTGGCAACGTCACGATTGCCGGACAGACGTCGCCAGGCGGAATCATCGTCCGCGGATTCCATACGACTGAGGACCCCTACATCGACCAGGCCGTCGGCAGGATCAACGACCCCGACGTGCGTCACGCCGAGAACTGGATCATGCGGCACGTTCGCACGAGACCGGCCGGCGGCGGGCTCGAAGACGGACTCAGACTCCGCTACACGAAGAACGCAATCGTCGATCACTGTTCGATCGCGGACGCGAGAGACGAGGCGGTCGAGATATCCTTCTCCACAAACATCACGATCCAAAACTGCATCCTCGGCGAGACACTTGGCGAACATGCACAATATGGGGGAATGCTGATGAACTACAGCAACCCCGTGGACGGCTTCCCGCTCGACAGATTCTCCCTCCACCACAACACCTGGATGCGCGCCGATGGGAGGATGCCTGAGATTTCGAGAGAGAGCCCGGCCGCGGCCGGGAGCTTCATGGACATCGAGCTCTCCAACAACCTGCTCTGGGATCCTGGCTATTTCATCGACGTGGCCGGTACGACCGGAGTCGCGGGTGGTTCCCCCGTCTTCTACCGCATGAACTGGATCGGAAACTACTCGTATGCGAGGCCGGAGTTCCCGTTCGGCATGATCTGGTTCCCGGTAAATAGTCCCAACTCGAGCACGATCCACTTCAACGACAACCGGATGAATCTGTACTCCGATCGTACCGACTACGCTCTCATCTACTGCTGCAACGACTACCCATCCATCACCCCTGACTCGACGCCGCCATCGTACGCCGCATCTTCTCGCCACGGATTTCCGTCTATCAACTATCACTCCAGCACGGGCCTCCGTGACTATATGTACACGAACGCGGGTGCATTCCCGCGGGATCCGATGGACCGCCGGCTCATGGAGCCTGTGAGAGTCGGAACGATCGACCCGACGCCCAGAGACCAGAACCCCTACGGTGACGCGCTGCGCCATGACTGGTCCTCACCTCCTGCCCCCCCTCAGGATTCCGACGACGACGGAATGCCTGACGCCTGGGAGAGCGCGCATGGATTGAACCCGAACACACCGGATCACAACGGGACAACCCTCTCCGCCGCCGGCTACACGAACCTCGAAGTCTACCTGAATGAGCTGGCTGATCAGCTTGTGACGGGAGGTGGGGGAGGCGGTGGAAACGACGCGCCCGTGGCAAATGCCGGTGCCGACCAGCATGTCACGGCATCGAGCTGGGCCATGCTCGACGGCGCGGCCAGCTACGATCCGGATGGAGATGCGATGACGTACTCGTGGACGCAGGTCTCTGGTGCACCCGTGGCGATCTCCGATGCGTCATCTCCGTCTCCGAGTTTCCTCGCTCCGGCGGCTGACGACTCGCTTGCGTTCCGGCTCACTGTCAGCGACGGGGCGCTGACCGGCAGCGACGATGTCGTCGTCACGGTCGGCTCGGGCAGCACCGATCCGGTGATCTCCAGCATCAGTAGCAGAAAACGGACCCCGGGTGGGACCGCGACTCTGAACGGCACGGGATTCTCTTCCAACGTCAAGTCGAACACCGTCTGGTTTGGCAGCGCGCGAGCCCGGATCAAGTCGGCGAGTCCAACCCGGCTCAAGGTCAGGATCCCGAAATCGCTCCACGCAGGCGCCACGGTCGACGTGTCGGTCGTGGTTGGAGGTCAGCGGAGCAACCTGGTGTCGTTCCGGCTTTCCTGAATCCGCGGCGTGTCCGCGGATTTCGGCGAATTCTTTCCACTTGACGGGCTTCGACATTTGTCGCAATCTGTGTGCCGCATGAGTCCCACCGTCTATCTCCTTTGCTTTGGCATCGGGTTTGTTTTTCTTCTGGCGAGCTTCATCCTTGGCGAGCTCGCGGACTTGGTGCATGTGGACGGCGGCGGGCACGGCCCCGGACCTCTCTCGACGTCGGTTGTCGCGACGTTCGCGATGGGGTTCGGCATGGGGGGCTATGGCGCGATCAGTCTGCTGAAGTGGGCGAAGGGGCCCTCTGTTCTGGTGGCGATGATGGCCGGCTTGGCTTTCGCCGGCGCCACGTGGGGCGTACTGCGGTTCCTTTACCACTCCGGCGAAGGCAGCTCTGAGTTCCGCCTCGAGGACCTCATCGGCGCCGAGGCAGAAATCACCGTGCCGATACCCGTGGGAGGCAGGGGAGAGATCGCTTTCATCGCGGCGAAGGCAAGGCAGATCGCAACTGCCCTGTCCGCGGACGGAGGCGGGATAGCCAAGAACAGGACCGTCAAGATCGTCCGCGTCTCGGGTGATACGATGATTGTGGAAGAGATCAAGAAACTGGAATAGGGGAGGTAGGCAGCATGGACAGTCTCGGCATCTTCGTCATGATGATCCTCGCCGGCGTCGCCGGCTTTGTGATGGTCCTCCTGATTTTCGTCATGCGCCTCTACAAGGTGGGGCCGAACCAGATCATGGTCATCTCCGGGAAGTTCTGCGGGCCGACCGGCTTCAAGGTTCGCAAGGGCGGCGGGGCTTTCGTCTTCCCGCTGTTCCAGAGAATCGACTATCTTTCGCTTGAGATCATGACCCTGGACGTGAAGACCCCCGAGGTTTATACGTCGACAGGCGTGCCGTTGATTGTCGACGGTGTGGCGCAGGTGAAAGTCAAAGGCGACGAGGCGTCGATCCGAACGGCGTGCGAGCAGCTCCTCGGAAAGACTACCGAGATGATCCGGAACGTGGCGCAGCAGACGGTGGAAGGCCACCTGCGTGCGATCATCGGAACGTTGACGGTCGAGGAGATCTACAAGGAACGGGACAAATTCTCGCAGAGTGTGCAGGACGTTGCAACGGTCGACATGGGCAACATGGGCATGCAGATCGTCTCCTTCACATTGAAGGACATCCGCGACGATCAGGGATACCTCGACGCCCTCGGGAAGCCGCGCGTCGCGCAGGTCAAGCGAGATGCGCAGATTGCGCAGGCTGAGGCCGATCGGGATGCCACAATCAAGTCGGCGCAGGCCAAGCAGGAAGCGGAGAAGGCGCGGTTCGAGGCTGAGGCGCGTATCGCTCAAGCCCAGCGCGATTTTCTGATGCAGAAGGCCGAGTACGATGCCGCAGCCTACCAGAGAAAGGCTGAGGCTGATGCCGCTGCCAACATGAAGAAGGCCCAGGTCGACGCGGTCGCGAATCAGGAGAAAGCGAAGAGCGACATCTCCTATGACATCCAGGCGGCCATGCAGGGCCAGACGCTCAAGAAAGAGGCGATGACGATCAACTTCATCGAGAAGGAGCAGCAGATCAGGATCGCCGAGCAGGAGAACATGCGGAAGGAGAAGGAGCTCGACGCGGCCGTGAGGCGCGTGGCCGAAGCCGAAGCCTATCGCGTGCAAAAGGAGGCCGATGCTGCACGGTATCGGGTCGAGGCTGAGGCTCAGGCCGAAGCGGCGGCGCGCAAGGCGCGAGGACAGGCCGATGCGCAGGTCCTGCAGATGACCGGCAACGCCGAGGCGGCGAAGACAGCAGCCGTCGGTAAGGCTGAAGCCGACGTCATCGCCCTGAAGGGCGCGTCCGAAGCTGATGCGATGAGACAGAAGGCGGCCTCGTGGCGTGATTACAACGAGGCGGCGATCGCCGAGATTCTCTTCGGCAAGCTCCCCGAGATCGTGCGCGCCATCAGCGAACCGCTCTCCAAGACCGGCAGCATCACGATCGTTTCGACCGGCGATGGCCCGACCGGGTCGAACAGGCTCACGGCCGACATCGCCAAGTCGCTCGCCGAAGTGCCCGCCGTCGTGGAGGCGCTCTCCGGCATCAAGCTGAAGGACGTGCTCACCAGGATCCCCGGGATGAAGGCTGACACTCCGAGCAAGACCGCACAAGGTTAATACCTGATGGTTCGCATCCCTGTCACCGGCGCTGAGGCCGAGCTCGAGATTCCCGAGGAGCTTGTCGCTGGGCTGATACCGATTGCTCTCGAGGTTCTGCGCGGGACTCCGACTATGAATGCGCAGGAGATCGCCGGATACACGGTCGATGTGGGTGGCAGGGGTGTCGCTTACGGAGTCATTCGGCTGAGGCGTGGGGATGAGCTGCACAAGATCAATCCGGCTGCAGCGGCCAAGTTCCTGGCTGAGGTAGCTCCGGAACGGATTCCCACGTCGGCCCAGGCCTCAGCCATTCTCTCTGCGTCGCTGACCACACCGGCCGAGCTCACAGCTGTCGCGCCATCGGTCCACCATCGGCGCGATCAACCGCCTCCTCTGCCGATGGAACCGGTGCCGGAGCCGCATGAGGAGGCGGCGCCACCGATGACCGTCAACGAAGTGGCCAACCGCCTCACTGACATCGTCAGCGGCAGCGACCCGGTCGTCACAGATGCTGAAATGCAGAAGCTCGTGCAGATGGTTCGCGAGTATAGGCAGAGCGGTGCGGAGCCGTTGGTGGAACAGGCGCTGACGCAGTTGCTGCAGTCTCCAAAGACACCGCCGCTCCTCAAGACCCGACTGGTCCAGCACGTGACCCACCTTGCCGTGCCCCGGATCTCCGCCGCACTCACGAATGCCGCCCACGACCCGCGGATTCAAAACCTCCTGCGCGACAAGCGCGTGCAGTCGGTGCTGCGGAGGCTGCAGGAGCGGCGACGACAGTAAGAACGGCGAGCGAGGGAGCCGCGAAGTCAGCCCGGCGAGTTACTTCGTGGCGACCCTGCTCGTGCCAGCAGGACAGCCGCGCGCCCGCGTACTGATGGCCAGCACCTGGGCCGTGCGGAGCGCGGCCAGCTGAGCCAAAGTGCGAAACGCTACCAGATCCGTGATCTGAGACAGCTGGCGCACGTCGCGCTCGACCTACGTCTGAACGTAGCCGCGGAACCACTCCGCGACGCCCTGCGCCCGGACGTTTCGGCAGTCAGCTTCTTGGTTGGGCGACGTTCCCGTGCGACCTCTCCAGCCGTCCGCAAATGGATGGAGTTTGCATTCACTACATCTCGCTCCCGGGGGGGGGCATTTTCGAACACTACAACGCGGGCTACACGGCTGTTCACGAGATCGGCCACTGGCTCGGTCTCTATCACACCCTCCAGGGCGCGACCTGCGGCGGCGATGGTGACTACGTGACGGACACGCCAGCCGAGCTGGCGTCCACAGGTGGATGTCCTTCAACGAAGGACACCTGTCCCCTTCGCCAAGTGATGGACCCCGTTCACAACTTCATGGATTACAGCTAAAACGAGTGCATGACCGAGTTCTCCCAGGGGCAGCTCTTCCGCATGAAGTCGATGGTTTCAATGTACCGACCGCAGCTGTAGGGACCCCTTCAAATCATAGTAGCGACGCCTCGGCCGATCCACCGACCGAGCGCTGCGAGATCACCTTGCCGAACGGTTGAGCCGTCTTTCGGTCAGGTATTCCAGAAGAATCAAAGTCCAGCGCCACGGCGCGGCACGAGCGCACTGTGGCCAAGCCCCGCATACGATTGGATCGGGGCAAGCACAATCATCCTTGTAAGCAGGGACGATCTTCGATAAATTATCCCCATGACCAGCGACGACTTGAAGTACGTGACCCGCGAGTTTGTCGAGCGGGTGCTGCCCGTGTGTCGCCCGCGAGATCTGGCGCTGCCGACGGGGACGGGGAAGGTGGTTGGCCTTGCCGGCGTGCGGCGTTCAGGGAAGACGTTCATATTCTTCGAAACCATGAGGAGGCTCGCGGCCGAGGGTGTCGACCGTCGGAGGATTCTCTATCTGAACTTCGAGGACGATCGCCTCCATCCGGTGCGCGCGCAAGACCTGGACCTAGTCGTGCGATGTCAGCGCGAGCTGTTTCCGGAGACCCGAGGGAAGCGCCTGTTTCTGTTCCTGGATGAAGTTCAGAGTGCACCCGGTTGGGAGCGCTGGGTGCGCCGCTTGCGGGACACCGAGGACATCGATGTCTTCGTCACGGGCTCCTCGGCCCATCTCTTGACGCGGGATCTTTCTGCGGCCCTGCGCGGGCGCAGCATCACGTTCGAGGTCTTTCCGCTGAGCTTTCGGGAGTATCTGCGCTTCCGCGGGATCTATGCGTTGCCCCACCATGCCGAGAGCGAGAGTCTGGCGCGAGGCGCGCTGGAATCCTACATTCTCTGGGGCGGCTTCCCGGAGATCACGTTGGCTCGTGAAGAACTGCGCCAGCTAATCCTGGAAGAGTACGTCTCTCTCATGCTCCATCGGGACCTCATTGAACGCTACTCCGTTCGCAACGAGAAGCTGATGCGGCAGCTGTTGCGCCACTGCTTCCGTAATACGGCGTCGCTGGTGAACGTGAGCAAGCTGCACCGGGACTTCGCGTCGATGGGCATCGCCGCATCCAAGAACACGCTGTTCGATTACCTCGGGTACCTGGAAGACGCCTTTCTGGTGTTCCTGCTTCCGAAGCGTGAGGCATCCCTCCGCAAGCAGGAACACAACCCCAAGAAGCTTCACGTGATCGACACGGGACTGATCGGGGCGTTCAAGGCCTACCCAAGTCGCGACGTCGGACGCAAGCTCGAGACCGCCGTCTTTCTGCAGGCGCGCCGGCGCACGAAGGATCTCTTCTACTACGCGAACGCGCACGAGGTCGATCTCTGCGACGGCGAGGGCGCGATGTTCGTCAACACGTGCTGGAGCCTCGACGATGCCGCCACGGGGAGTCGGGAGTCTGCCGCGATGGAGTTTGGGCGCACGCAGTGGCCGGGAGCGGCGGGTCGCCTCGTTTTTCACGAATACGCACCAGGGGTGGAGCGCGAGGTTCCGGGCTCGGTCCCCGCGTGGAAATTTCTTGCCGGGGCCTCCGAAACGATTTGAGGGCGTCGTCCAGCACAGCCGGCGCGCCAATGCGAACGACGGGACCACCGTATCAGGGTCAGGTCGTCAAATTCTCGGTTGAGGAAGAGCTCTGTCGAGGAGTAGTCTCAAGGCGTGAGCCGGCCAACAAGGATCGAGTGCGAGGGGGCGCCTTACCATGTGATGTCCCGCGGCGTTGCGCGAATGCCCGTTCTTGTCGAAGACGCAGACCGGCGTGACTTTCTCGATAGGCTCGGCGAAGGCGTCGGTACATGCCAACTCGTCGCTCATGCGTTCTGCATGATGCCGAGTCACTACCATCTGCTTTGCGAGACGCCTCTGGGAGTACTTGGGCGCTGGATGCGAGTGGTAAACGGGGTGTACGCGCAAACATTCAACCGGCGGCACCACCGCGTCGGTCACCTGTGACAAGCCCGATTCACGCTGATTTCGGAGGAGAGCGGCAGCGGTATCGAGCATGGGTGGAGGGCGGGCGCGGTGAGAGGCCTGTCAGCCCTTTCGCGAGAGCCGTCTCAAGATTGGTGCTGAGTGGAGATGCGTTCGTAAACACTGTGTCCGTGGAAAACTGCCGGAGCGCCCGCTGATCACGGAGCAGCCGGCTCACAAAGACCTGGTCCGATCCGGATGCGTCACTCCGGAGGGGATCGAGGCCGAGGTGGAAGCCGTGTTCCATGACGAGCAACGACGACGACGACGGCTCGTCCTCTATGCACTTCGACTGTATTCGACCTTGTCGGTGCACGAAATCGCACAGAGGTTTGGCCGGACGAGCTCTCGTGTCTCCATGGCATCCAGGGATCTCACGGCTCAGTCGAAAAGCGACCGGCATTTGGCCGCCCGTCTGAACACGCTACAACAGCGACTGGCGGGTAATTGAAAACTGAGGACATGGCCCCTGGATCCTGGAATGTTGATCCCAAATGTCGACCCCATTTTGACCCCGTCTCCCTCCTACTCAATCCTCCCTAGCCGACCCTTGCCTCCAGCCTAACGCGGCGGAGCCGCAACCAAAAAGGTTGCGTCTCCACCGCGCGTGAGAGCGTCCGGCCCGCTTCGCGGGCCTGGAGCGTGGAGCCGGAGCCCTTGAGCGAAGCGAAGGGGTGAGAGCGTTCTTCCGAGCCGCCCTGATCGTCCGAGGCGACCGCTCCGTTCCTGCATTCCTCTCCTCCTGCGTTCCTGAGAGGAGTTCAGAAGACCTTGCCCCCTCGAATTCTTGCCATTTCGTGTCAACACGCAACTTGTAAGA
>JACPPM010000261.1 GCA_016191015.1 Acidobacteriota bacterium
CCTCTAAGGAAAGCAGGAGGAGAGGAATGCAGGAACGGAGCAGTCGCCTCGAACTGATCAGAGTGGCTCGGAAGAACGCTCTCACGCTCCACGCTCCAGGCCCGCGAAGCGGGCCGGACGCTCTCACGCGCGGCTGAGACGCAACCTTTTTGGTTGCGGCTCAGCCGCGTTGGGAAGGCAGGAAGGGGGTCTGTTCTATGCCACCTTGGGCCCCGGATGTGAACGCTTCGTTCCTGCATTCCTCCCTTCCTGCTTTCCTGAGAGGGGTACGGAAGGTCTCCCCCGCTCGAGACTTTTGCCATTGCGCGTCGACACTCAACTTCGTAGACACTAACGGCTAGGATGCGAGACTGACAAAGGCGAAGGCATAGAGCGCGGTCATGCCCCACGCGAACACGCGCCAGATCCATTCCATCTGCTGTTTCTGCTCTTCTCGGAACTCCATGATCTGTCCGAGGAGGAGACCAGTCACGAAGCCGCCGGCGTGCGCCAGGTTGTCAGCGCCTATGAAAAACCCGAAGAGGAACCCGTAGATCGCCCACTGGGTCATGAATCTGCGAACGTCGCCGCTCGTAGCCGGGCGCGCGCGCCGAAAGTAGCTGATCGCGAAGCCGATGAGGCCGAAGAGCGCACCGGACGCGCCCGCGGCGGTCACGGGGGTGGACCGCAGGACAAAGGACGCCGCCGAACCTCCGAGACCCGCGAGCAGAAACAGGCTGAGGTAGCGGTGGAAGCCGATCTCCTGTTCGAGGAAGCGCGAGACGGAGAGCAGGGCCATCATGTTGAATGCCAGATGGATGATCCCGATGTGGAGGAACACGCAGGTGAAGAGCCGCCACCATTCGCCCTGATGAATCGCCGGAGGGTACATGGCGCCCATGCGGAGGAGCAGATCGATGCTCGGGCTGCCGAGCACGGCCGGGCCTCCGCGGGCGAGAACGACGGCAAAGTCGAGGAGGATCAGGCCGGATAGCAGCCCTGTTGCCACCGCTATGCCGGGCGCGGCCAGGCCGAACACTTTGTAGAGGAACCAGCTTACCTGGGAGGGCAACGGGCGACCACATGATCCGCAGCGAGACTGATCACCCGCCGCGATCGCTCCGCATCTCCGGCACACCTTCTGTCGCGATCGGAGCCGCCGGAAGATGTTGTGATCCAGAGAGAATGAGGCGCCGGCGCGTCTCTTGAAGCTCATCCAGCGCCACTGCCACCAGACCCAGCGGATGCCGAGCGCCTCGCACAACTTCTTGAACCCGTCAGTCATCATCCGCGCATCCCTCCACGACTCGCCCATGGTAGCAGAGCCGCGACCCTGATGGGGTGCATGGCACTCATCGCAGCTCGCTGGAGGAGGGCCTGAGCTGGACGAAGACTCCGAGGGACCGGCTGTCGCCGGTGCCTGCCGGCGTCGCTGCACGACGGGTGCCGATCGTCAGGCAGTAGAGCTGCTTGTCGTGCCAGCGGTATGTCCAGTGGAGTGGTACCGGCACGACGGTCGGGGCGGAGAATTCGACCGCACTCAGGAGCTCCCGGTTATAGGCGCGGAAGGTCACCCGGTTGGTGGCTAGCGGAGACAGGCTCACCGAGAGCTGACCGATCGACTCGTCCGCTTCGATCACGACCTGGGTGGTTCTCCCGCCGCGTGTCCAGAACCCTCCGGCTTCTACGGGGTAGCTGCGCGAGTCGAGGCGATGGATGGCGCATGGACCGACTCGCTCAGGAGGCCGCCAGAGGACGTAGCCGGGCTCGAGGAAATTGAGGACGGCAATCGACAGTGTGCCCGCGCAGATCAGGACAACTCCTGAGAGATGTCTGTGGATTGGAGCCGCCTCCTCCGATCGTGGACGGCGAAGAGACGCGAGCGTGATGGAGGCGAATATCGCGAACCAGATCCAGGTGGCGGCGTAGTTGAAGTCGACCTTCTCGAGAAACTGCGGCACGAAGCGGGTAAGGTTCACATAGGGGTTCGAGAGATACGTCAGAAACAGGCTACGACCCTGCCAGTCATGATTGCTGATCGTGTCGTAGAGCAGATCGCTGCGTCGCAGGAGGATGAGGGCGAAGAGTGTGGTGACCACAAGAAGTGCGTTGCGGAACGTCCTCCACCCTCCACGGCAGGATGCGATGAAGGCTGCCACGAAGGTTGCGAGGATCGGAGTGATCGACACCATCGGCCGGCTCGGCGGCGCCTGCCCACCCCAGGACATGTTGTACGCATAGAACAGCGTGTAGAAGACCGCGATGATCACGAGCACCGATGCCTCTCTGGGTCGCCGGCGCCACAGGAGAACTGCGCCGGGGAGCGCCATCAGGTAGGCCGGAGCGAAGACCAGGAGCCCGATTCGCTGGTCATAGAAGTAGCCGAGGAGGGCACGCGACCTGTCGAGCAAGAATTGACCGATCGATGTGACGACGGGCTCTTCGGGGCGGTTCCACGGCGGATGGTAGATCGCATCGGGGGAGTACTCGCCGTAGTAATGCTTGAGGAAGAGCAGGAGTGCGGCAGCGGACAGGACAAGGGGGACAAGAAATACTATGTATGTAGAAATTCCGTGCTGTCCTTCGCGCAACCGGAGGATACCGAAAACGATCGTGAATGCCACGGCGAAGATCGCGTATTTCGTGCCGAACCATGGCATGGCGGCGAGTGCGAGGGAGGCGGGGAGGTAGGCCACAGATGTCCGGCGCTCGATGATGACGCGCAGCGCCACGATCATGAGAAGACCTGCGAAGACTTCCGGGTAAACGCAGCGGGAGTAGAGGACGAGCGGCGGTGTGAGAGCCAGGAATGCAGATCCAGCCAGCGCGATCCGGGAGTCCTCGAAGACACGTCGCATCAAGAGGAATGCCTGAGCCACGAGAACGGCTGTATAGAAATTCATTCCGAAGCGGATGAAGAACACCATCCATGGGGGCGGCATGTGTGCGGCGGGCCAGTAGAAGGGGACGAGGGCGAACGCGGCGCCGGGCATATGGTTGGAGTAGCTCTGTTGCCTGATCCGGTCCTTGGCGTGAGTGTGCGCCTCGAGCTCTCCGGGGTAGAACAACTTGTAGTCCTTGTTGACATAGTAGTTGTCATAGAGATTCGTGTCGGCTTCATGAACGATAGAATGGGTCAGGATCAGGTAGTGAGGTTCATCGCCGGTGAACGGATAAACGGGGAAGAGCAGGTTCGAGCTGAGGAACAGGTAGATGAGCAAGCTGGCGATAAACACGACGCGGGCCTGTGGTCCCGGCCCGGCGTTGAGGAAACGATCGAGCAGCCGCCGCGCCCCTTTCATTCCAGGCCAACGACCCGAGAGATAGCACCGCAAGACCAGGCTGGCGACGACGGCGAAGGGTAGAGTCGGGAGGATCTCGCTGTTTGTCAGGAAGAACCGGGGCTTGAAGGGCTGGAGCAGGAGGACGAGCAGAGGTAGATTCACGACGGCTTCGAAGGGGACCCCGTAACGGCGCGCCAGGAGCCAGGCAACCACAGCAGAGAGTGATAGGGCGCACCCTACCCAGAGAGGCGCAAAAAAACTGTCGGGGTGGCTGATGTCCCAGTGCCCGAAGAGCCACCAGCCACGGATTCCCACGCCCAGCGCGATGGTTTCGGCGGCAAGCACCGCCAAGAAAATGGCCATCGGCCCGCGAGAGCGGTCATTCGGTCGAGCCTGAGCCGATGTCACGCGGCGGATTCTAGTGAAGCGTGCGGGGGAGGTCAATTCCGATCAGACCAGGGGGTAACGCCTTCGCGGAGTGAGGAGCGTCCATAGTGAACGTAGACGTAAACGGAGACGTAGACGTAAACGAACAGCCTTCGATTTCGTCTGCGACTCCGTCCACGTTGTTCCATGGAGGGCCGCCGATCCCACGTGACTGAGAAGCTGTGAAAAAATTGCTAGAACCGTAGTGTTCCACAACACAACGTATTGATTGTGTGAGCCCATCAAACGTGAAATTGCATTTTTTCACAGCTTCTGAGGCCTTACCCAGAAAGCCAGGCTGCGGCAAAGTCGAGGCGCGGATTCGGGCGAGGCCTTTCCGTACGAAACCGCAGATGGCACAGATTTCCGCGCCGACTGCGCAGATTCTTCCAGCATTCAACCGACGAGCAACTTCCTCCTGACTCTCGGCTCGGCGCGAAGCAATCTGCGACATCTGCGAGTCAATCGGTGGAACTGCGGTTTCCGGGACTTTGCCGTAGCCTTGAGCTGCACCCTTGTCGTGCTTGGTGACGGCAGTTTTCAGTTACAATACCCAGAGGGACGGAGGTGGTACCTGCAGGGCTTGAAGCGTTTCCAAAATGCGAAGGATCAGGGGATCGTGGATATTGACTTCGGGGAGAATCCCCCAACCGTGGATCGAGAGAGCATCGTGAATGTCCTTGTCTCCACGCTGAATCGCGCGTTCGAGAATGACTTTCACTTCCTCTCCGATCAACTCGGAAGATGGGTTCGGCGCGCGTCTATCAAGTTCCTCGAGTTCGATTCGAAACGGGTGGCCCGTGATGAGGCACTTTGCTATTCTCGTGTTCTTTGCCGAATCGAGCTGGTCGACCCGTGGCGTGGGGCGCCGATCTGGGTGTGCCTCATGTCGAGGCTCGGAGAGGATCCTGCCAGATGGTCGGACAAGTGGGTGGGCTTGAAGAGGGACGCGGGAGTCTTTCTGACCGAGATCGACCTCCCCGTTTTCATCGAGCAGGTCCATTCGATCGTCAAGTCGAGCTATCCCACCCTGTTCGGCGCGGAACCCAGTATCGTCTCCGACGAGAGGATCACGATAGTCGCAGTGGACCGGCTGGCAGGGGCGAACGAGTGGAAGCTGCGGATTCGGCACGAGGCTGACATCGAATTCTGGCCGTCTAATCCGCATACCCACGTGAGCCGCATCGATGCCCTGATCTCAGGGGATCTGACGAGTCACTCCACGATCCGCGCCGGGCCCGAGAGGGACGACGACAGCGTTGCCGCCAAGGAATGATGGTCGGTACCTCGCCCTATCCCGAGTGGCGCCTCGCCGCACGGCCACTCTCTCTCCGCGCCTCAACCATGAACCGCACGAATCGCGCTTTCTACTCCAGCGTTGCTGCGCCGGATGTGCGGATGGTAAGCTGCGGCATTAACTCCGGGATACCAAGGATCGAATGGCAGTGTCGGCAGACGACATCATTGGCGATGTGACGGCGTGGCTCAGGCGCTGGGGCGGGGGCGAACGCGAGGCGCTCGCCGAGGTCGTCCCTGCTCTCTATCAGCAACTCCGACGAATGGCCCGCGTTCATCTGCGCGGTGAGGAGCCCCGGAATCGCATGCAGCCGACGGAGCTCGTGCATGAATTGTACCTGAAGATGTCGGCCTTGAGCAGGGCCAAGATCAATGACCGCGCCCACTTCCTTGCGGTTGCCGCGATTCTGATGCGCCGCATTCTGGTCGATCGTGCGCGTCAACGCCGCGCGCAGAGACGGGGTGAAGGCCGCGGGGATGTGACCCTGGACACCGACCTGCTCGGCCCGGGAGGGCGCACACTGGACGTTCTGGTCGTGGACCAGCTGCTGGAGATGCTCCAGGCGGTTGATGCGCGCCAGGCTCGCACCGTAGAGCTGCGGGTGTTCGCGGGGATGAGCTGCGAGGAGATCGCGGATGTTCTGGGTGTCTCGACGAGCACTGTGAAGAACGACTGGCGGTTTGCGAAGGCGTGGCTGAGGCGCGCCTTGAAGGGACACGTCGATCCTGAATGACCGCTGATCGTCTGCGCAGAGTCCGGGACCTGTTCGACCGCGCCCACGACGTGCCCAAAGCCGCGCGTTCAAGTTTCGTCATCCGCGAAGCGGCCGGCGACCTCACTCTGGCTGAAGAGGTGATCTCCTTGCTGGAGGCGTCGGAGACAGACCCCGCTGGGTTCCAGTCGTCGTCGCCCGTCCTTGTCCCGCCCACCGACACTGATGAAAGCGCTGGCGGGACCGCCCTCTTCGAGCCGGGTCAAGTAATCGCCGGCCGTTATGAAATCGTGCGCATGATCGGGCAGGGGGGGATGGGGCAGGTCTACGAGGTGCAGGACCGCGACTTGAGTGCGCGAGTCGCCCTCAAGACATTGCACGCGTCCCGGGCCACAGCGGCGGGCTTCGTGGAGAGACTCAAGCGAGAGACTCAACTCGCACGCAGAGTTGCTCACCCGAACGTCTGTCGCGTCTTCGATTTCGGCGTTCATCGCTCATCGGATGGACCGGAGGGCGATGAGGGTGTCCACTTCATGACGATGGAGCTGCTGCGGGGCGAGAGTTTGGCGGAACGGCTTCGGAACGGCGGGCCGATGTCAGCCGCCGAGACATTGTCGCTGAGCGAGCAGTTGCTTAGCGGCCTCAGTGCAGCCCACGCGGCCGGGGTTGTCCACCGGGATTTCAAACCATCAAACGTCATACTCGTGCCGGCGGAAGGCAATCGCGTCCAGCCGGTCATCACGGACTTCGGTGTGGCTCGCGGGATCGGACCCGCAGACTCCCAACGCACATCTCTGACGGCGACGGGCGTCATCCTGGGAACACCTGCGTACATGGCGCCTGAGCAGGTGACGGGCGGGGAGGCGACCCCTGCCGGCGATCTTTACTCGTTGGGCCTCGTGATGTACGAAGTGCTCTCGGGCGAGCTTCCCTTCGCCGGAGGCAGCCCGATGTCCATCGCCCTCAAGAGAGTCGCGGCCTCGAGACCACCTCGCTTGAGGGACAAGATCCCGGATGTCGACAGAAGACTGGAGAGAGTGATCGCTCGCTGCCTCGAACGGAACCCGGAAGACCGCTTTGCTACCGCCGCAGATATGGCTCGGGCGCTGCATGGGGAACGAGTCAGCCTCCCTCCTCGAGTGCGAGGAACCATCCTGCGACTGGCCGGTGCCTCACTCCTGCTCGTCCTCGCTCTCGCGGCGGTCGGATACTGGATGGGCCGCGATTCCCGGCATGGCCGAGGGGGAACGCCGCTTCGGCGCCCGTCGCTCACTGTCCTCCGGTTTTCGAGCGCATCCGAGTCCGCAGGCTGGATTGCGACCGCTGCCCGAGACCTCTTGGTGACCCAGCTGACGGCGAGCGAGGCGTTCCGTGTCGTGCCGGAGGAATCCTTGGGCGCCGTTCTGGATTCAGCGGGCGGCCCTCCTGGCCGGACGTATGACTCGGGCTTCTTGCGGTCTCTCAGAACCGGCTTCGACATCAACTACGCGCTCATCGGCAAGTGCGAGGTCTTGACAGAGAACGGCGCTGAGACGATTCGCATGGAGATCAGCTACAACGACCTCGAGAGCGGCCGGACGGTGATGACGCTGAGGGAAGAGGGGACGTCCGATCAGATGTACGATCTCGTCGCGCGATGCACCATCAGGCTCCTCGAAACCATCGCGACCGGTAGCGCCACGGGAACGGAAACCGCCCAGCTCCGAGCCGTCTTCACTCTCTCCCCGGAGGCCGCCCGTCTGTATGCTGAGGGCTTGGACGCCCTGCGGGCGTTCGACGCCGAGAAGGCCAGGGCCCTGCTTTCCGAGGCAACATCCAGGTCGCCCTCCTCCCCTCAGATCCATGCCGCTCTCGCGGATGCATGGGAAGCACTCGGAAACCAGGCAGAATGCTGCGAGGAAGTGGAGCGATCGTTCCAGTTGTCGGAGAGTCTGCCGCGCGAGATCCGGACGGCCATCGAGGCCCGCCACCGTGCATGCGCCAACGACTGGCATCGCGCAGTGGATCTACGTCGAGCCCTTTTCACCTTCTTCCCGGATGAAATCGAACGCGGGCTCGAGCTTGCCGAGGTGCAGGCGCGGAGCGGCGACGGCGGCGCAGCGCTCGCCACCTTGGCCAACGTCCGGTCGTCATTGCCGCATGCTGTTCTCGATCCACGACTCAGCTTGGCCGAGGCGAACGCATACGAGTCCACGGGCGATTTCCGCAAAGAGCAAGCCGCGGCTGAGGAGTCCGCGGCGCTGGCATCGGGGCTCGGCGCCTCGCTTCTGGAGGCTCAAGCACTGCGCTACAAGGGATGGGCTTTGTACCAGCAAGGTGAGTACGACCGCGCGCTGAAAGCCCTGGGAGACGCGCGAGAGCGATTTCAGGTGGCCGGCAACCGAGGCGCGGCCATGGCAACATTGTCGAGAATGTCGGGGCCGCTGGGAGCATTAGGACGATACGAAGAACTGCGGACCAACTGCACCGAGATCATCGCGTATTGGGACCGCCTCGGTAACAGGCGCGGCGCGGCCAGAGCTCGAGTGAATCTGGCCAACGCGCTCGACGCGCTCCATCGTCGCCGCGAGGCCATAGAGGTCACCAAGGAGGCGATTGCCTCTCTTCGGGAGGTCGGGGATTCCGAGGCGGAAGCGTGGGCGACAGCCAACGCGGGGCAGTCGGCGCTTCAAGAGGGCGAGCTGACGGAGGCGCACGGATTCATGGAACAGGCCCTGGCGATCGCAAAGCAGATGAAAAACGAATCGATCGAAGGCGACGCCCTCCTGAACCTGTCGTCCGTCGAGATCGAGATGGGAGATGTCGAAGCAGCGCGGGAGTCGGCGCGAGCAGCGGCCGAGATCTTCGATCGGCTTGGCCTCAGCTGCTGGTACCTGGCTGCCCAGACAAGTCTGGCGGAGGTCGAGAGAAAGGTGGGGGGCCTCGCCGAGGCCGAGGGTATCGCCAGGCGTGCTCTGGCGAGGGGCGCCGGGGCGGAGTGTTTTCAAGAGGCGGCCCGGCTCCAGGTCATCGTGACGCATATTTTGCTTGCCAAGAGAGAGCCGGGGCTCGCGCATGAGGCTCTCGATTCCGCAATGCAGAATTTGCGGAAGGGCGGGTTGGACGGCGACGCGTGGACATCCATGGCGAGAGCTCGAGTTGCAGCGGCCGAAGGGAATACGAAGGTCGCGCTGGAGGTGACTCGCCAGCTTCTCAAAGACCTGGGCCCGGACAACATCGAGGGGCTTGGGGTATCATTCGAAGCGCGTCTGTGCCTCGGCGAGCTGGAGATCCTGGACGGAAGAGTCCGCGACGGCCGGCGAGACCTGGCGGAGCTGGCGAGGGACGCCCGTGTGAAAGGATTCAAAGTCATTGAGCAAGCCGCTCGCCGGGCCATCGCCGACTAGCGATCCGGATCGCCAGCGGGTTTTGGGGGAATCCGCTGCGACGCGCGCCTTCAAAGCCGGTGACGTCGTCAGCGACCGGTACCGCATCGTGCGGTTCGTGGCAGAAGGTGGCATGGGGGAGGTATACGAGGCAGACGACATGGTCCTCCGGGCGCGCGTCGCGCTGAAGACCCTCAGGCTATCGTCGGGTGCCACCTCCGCAAGCATTGAGAGACTCAGGCGGGAGATCAGCCTCGCCCGCAAGATCGCTCATCCCAATGTCTGTCGCGTTTTCGACATGGGCCGCCACTCGGGGGGGCTTCCCGGAAATGCGAGTATCACATATCTGACTATGGAGCTGCTCGAGGGGGAGACCCTCGCCAATCGCATTTCCCGTCAGGGTAGGCTGAGCGCCTCCGACGCGACTCCATTGGTCGAGCAGATGGTCGAGGGGCTAGCTGCGGCCCATCGCGAAGGAGTCATCCACAGGGATTTCAAGAGCTCCAACGTCATGTTGGTACCGGACGAAAGCGATCCCGCCAATCCGCGTGCCGTCTTGACCGATTTCGGCTCGGCGCGCAGTGAGCTCCCGATCGAGGGTGTCGCCATGACCGTGACTCAGACGGGCGCATTCATCGGGACGCCGGCGTATATGGCGCCCGAACAGGTGGCGGGTGCGCCCGTCACCGCTGCGGCCGACCTGTACGCGCTCGGGGTGGTGTTGTACGAAATGATGACGGGCCGACTCCCGTACCCCGGCGAGTCGGCGCTGTCGGTTGCGGCGAGGAGGATCTACGAGGCACCCGTGCCGCCCAGGGAGATCGTGCCCGAGATGGACCGCGTATGGGAATCGGTCATCCTCAAGTGCCTCGAGAGAGACCCGCGCGATCGATTCCGTACTGCGGGCGAAATCGTCGAGGCACTGAAACGTCATCGAGTCGTCGGATTGCGGCGAACAAGGAATCGGCGGTGGCGTGTCGCGTCGATCGCGTGCATTGCCATGCTCGCTGTGATCGCAGTCATGCTCGTGATTCGATTCCGCGGTTCGCGGCCGGGTTCTCCCAGGGGTGCACCAGCGACCTCTCCCCGCCGCTCGGTCGCGATCCTCCCTTTCAATAACGCTTCCGGCTCGACCGCCGACGCGTGGCTCTCGACCGCACTTTCCGAGATGTTGGCCACGGAGCTGGCGGCGGGTGGGGAGCTAAGGGTCGTGCCGGGGGACGTGGTGGCGCGGTTGATCCCCGACCTTCCATCGAGCCACGAGCTTCTGGACGGGAAATCGTTGGCGCGCATCCGGTCGACGATGGGGGCCGATGTCATCGTGACCGGAACTTATGCCGTACGGGGTGACCGGATCAGGCTGGACATCCGGGCACAGGACGCCGCCAGCGGTCTTGCGATGGTGCCGCAATCTGGAAATGGGCTCATGAGCGGCGTGTTCTCCGTCGTCACATCCGCGGGACGGCGGCTCCGGGAAAGCCTCGGAGCTAGCGATGCGTCGAATGAGCGTTCGCATGATGTCGCGTTCGCGCTGCCGGCGGATCCCTCGGCCGCGAAGCTCTATTCGGAGGGGGTGTCCTTGCTCCGGACGTACGATGCGGTGTCGGCGCGTGACTGTCTGGTGAAGGCGGTGGAGCTGGAGCCGAGCTTCGCGATGGGCCACGATGCACTGTCCACAGCCTGGGCGGCACTGGGTTGGGATACCATGGCCAGAGATGAAGCTCGGCGGGCCTACGATCTGTCGGCGAGCCTACCACGAGAGCTTCAACTCCGCGTCGAAGCGCGCTACCGGGAGTCCAACTACGAGTGGCGAAAGGCATGCGACATCTGGAGAGGATTGGCGACGATGTTCCCCGACACACCGGAGTACCAGCTGAGTCTCTCGGCAGATCTGACCAAGGCGGGAAGCGGGAGAGAGGCCCTGGCCGTGATCGAGTCGCTGAGGCGACTGCCGGCTCCGGGACGCGACGACCCGAGGATCGACCTGGCTGAGGCCCAAGCAGCCGCGAATGTTTCGGACAACAGACGCGCGCTCTCGGGAGCGCAGGCCGCACTTCGGAAAGCCACCGGCACTGGAGCTCGCATGATCCAGGCCGAAGCTCTCCTTTCAGAAGGATGGGCTCATGTCCTACTGGGATCCCCCAGCGATGCAATCGCAGCCTACGAAAGGGCGAAGCAGATAGCGGTTGAGCTCAGAGACCGTGATCGAGTGGGAGTGGCCCTGGTGAATATCGGAATGGCCTACGCTCGAACCGGCGATCTCACCAAGGCGAGGCGGGCGGAGGAAGAGGCGATCGAGATTTTTCGAGAGGTCGGGGACAAGAAGGGCCTTGGGAGGGCCCTGTACTACCTTGGACATGCGCTCTATCTCGGTGACGATCTCCTCGGCGCGAAGCGCGCCTACGAGGAGGAGATAGCCATTTGCACGGAAGCGGGCCTCCAGGCCCAGCTCCAGACAACCCAGATCGCCCTGGCGACCGTCCTCGACCAACTGGGCGATCTGAGCGAGGCGATGCGAATGTACGCGGAGGGCGCCAAGGCCGGGCGAAGCATGGGAAACAAGAACCTGCTCGCCTCGTGCCTCATGAACATGGTGATAGTGTCTCTCGACATGGGCGATGTCGCGGCGGCGGAACGCATCATGCCTGAGGCTCTGCAGGTCAGCCGGGAATCGCAAGACAAGAGCCAATTGGCATCAGCCATCTACGACGCCGCGGAGCTTCTGTTTGCAAAGGGACGAACGGCCGAGGCGCGTTCACGCTACGAGGAGTGCTTGTCGATGTGGCACGCCTTGGGCCAGAAGGAGGCGATTGCCGAGACACGCGTGGCTCTCTCTGTCTTGATGATCGAAGATGGGGATCTCGGAGGCGCTGCTGCCCTCGCCGCCCAGGCCGCGGACGAAGCCCGGACGGCCGGGTTTCATTCCACTGGGTGCGCTGCCGAGTCCTGCCTCGCCCGAGCGCTGCTGGCGCAAGGAAATATCGGTGCCGCCAGGGAAGCACTCGATCGTGCTGCTCTCGCCGGTGCCCAGGTCACGAATCCGCGCTATCGAATCTCCGTAGCGATCACGGCTGCCAGAGCTCTCGCACAGTCACAACAGAAGGCGGAGGCGCTCGCAAGCCTTCAGGCCCTCCGAGATGAAGCAACGGCGAAACACCTGATCAGACTCCAGTATGACGCCCGCCTGGCGATGGCGGAGGTACTCATGGAATCACAGGATCACGCTGCTGCCTTGCGCACCCTTCGGGATCTCGAGAGGGATGCAAGAGCCGGCGGCTTCATCCTCTACGTCAACCGTGTCGCACGCCTGATTCCGCCCGACACCTCGATCCCGAGATCTTGATGATCCGATAATCATTCCCCGCACGCTTATATCAGCGTGAGGGGAATATTTCGCATCTTCCTTCCGAACGGTCTGTCCCGCTGCCCTCACTCCGAGGAGCAGATGTCGCGAGGCTGCCTCGGATGTGAGTCGAATGATGTGAGGACGTTTGCGCGGGGCGGCGAGTTTCGAGCAGCGCGGTCGGAACCGATGTTCCTCGCCACCAAGAACGCTGAGTACGTCGTTGTGGACGGAGTCTGCACGGCTGTGAACGAGACCGGGCTCTGTCCGCCGAGCCACAGGCAGCACGCCGTCGGGATGGCGCTCTACGGGAGTTGCCGTCCTGGCGTTCTTGGACTGACCAAGGACATCGTGCGAGTTGGGTGCTGCGTCGTGTTCACAGATAACTACCGGATGGTTTGCACGAGTCCCTTGGTCGCGGTGAGGAGCGCCGATGGCCCCCCGAAGCGGGGTGGGTAGATAGAACGCAGATCAAGCCGCGCCACCGGTGTTCGGATGGCCGCCCGTGGATTCACCTACGTATTACTTGACGTGGCACGTTCCGCAGAGCGAGGAATCGGCGTTGCTCTTGCGCAGGAACGGTTTGATCCCCGGGTCGTGCACGTTGTGACAGGTCGGGCATTCCACCTTCCCGTTGAACAGCGGCAGATCGGCGAATCCCTTTTGTGGGTCCGGAGGTGCGATGAAATCGGGATCCTGTGCAGGCGTCGGGTACGTCATCGAGACTGGATGGTCGTTCCTCATGTCGGTTCCCATATATGACATGCGCGCATCGTGACCGTAGTCGAACCCCTCATGATGACACTCCCATCCGCATGTGCCCGGCCCGTCGGTTGACATCCGATAGTGCCGCCACCCTGGCGTCTTCCCATACCACGGGCCTCCCAGGTTTGGACCGGGGCCCGGTGCGTTGATGATGGCGTCCACGGCGATCGTGCCGTCGTGACACGAAAGGCACGCGAGGGAATACCCGCTCAGCTGCCCCACGACAGTGTCCATCGTGGTGCTCGCATAGAGCTGGAATGGACCCGTCGGAAGCTGCCTGTTCCACAGTGGGGCATCGATGCCGGCTGAGTGAGGCGTGTGACAGTAGACGCACACCTCACCGTAATTATTGATGTATCGTGGCATCTCCTCGTAGGCGCCCAGGTCGTGAGTTATGTCGTGGCGTGATCGGACGATCGATGCGGCGAAAGCACCGGTGGAAACCGCGATTGTCGCCGCGCATGCGATTCCAAGGGCTCTCATGCGTTCCTCTCTCTCTCCCATCTTGCAGGAAGCGCGAAAACCCGCTCGGACGGCCAGCCGTATGCGGCGCGCGGTCTCTGTCGGTTGTCCCGAGAATCCCGCGATCGCGCTTATTGACGAATGAAGATATCCACAGCACACAGATGCGGTGCTCTGAGGAGAACGGAATGACAATTCGCAGAATGATCCATGAACGGTGCCCGTCCGCCACCCCATCCAAATTCACTGTCGAGGGAAAACACCGCTCGAGTCGGCGGGCGGTCGCTGAGTGCTGCCAAGTCCGCCTCTGGAGTCTGCTCGTATTCCTGGTGCCAGTTACGCTCTGCCATGCAGCCGATCTCGACTGGACCGAGTTCATCGTGCCGACTCCGAATTGCGGGGTTCATTCGATCACATTGGGGCCGGACGGCAACATGTGGTTCACTGAGATGTGGGCGGACAAGGTCGGGTACATAACGCAACAGGGAAAAGTCACCGAATTCCCGGTGACCCGAGATTCTCGACCGCAGGGCATCACCACCGGCCCCGACGGAAACCTGTGGTTCCATGAGATCAACCGTGGAGCGATAGGGCGCATAACGCCCCAGGGCCAGGTGACCGAGTTCGTGCTCCCTGGTAATCCAACCCTCGGCGTTGTCCCGGCCTATCCGCCGGGTATCTGCGCCGGTCCCGACGGCAATGTCTGGTTCGGAGTATACGGCCTGCGGCAGAAGATCGGACGGATCTCGCCAGGCGGCGCGATCCAGTATTTCGACCTGCCCGATAATCTCTATGACCCAACCGACCTGAAAGCCGGCCCCGACGGCAATGTCTGGTTTACGGCGGGCAGCGGTCTTCATAACATCACCCCATCAGGGAAAGTGAGCTACTATTCCGCCATGGATCTCTTCCCAATGCATCTGACATGGGTGGCATCCGACCAAAGCCTTTGGTTCCTTACCAGCACCGGGGAGCTCGGACGCATGATCCTGAACGGACAGACGGATCTCGTGGGAGTCGTCGGGAATGGCGCACGAAACACGTATATCGGCATGGTGGTCGGGCCGGACGGTGCATTCTGGATTCCTCATTGGGGCAGCACAGTCCCGGACGGGCCCCTCCTCTGGAGAGCGGGCATTGTGGGGGATACTACCAAGTACCCGCTTCGCGAGACATTTGGGATAGCTGCCGACAACTCCGGCCACCTCTGGTACACGAGCTACGTGGAGAGCACAATTGTCCGCATCACGATCCCGAAGCTGAGGATCCCCCGAGATGTCCCGCGATTCTACAAGCTCCCGAAATGGCGCGTCCATCCCCTCTGGTCTGCCGCAGTGGAGTCGACCTTCGAGTTCGGCCCTGACGCGGGGGACGCTCTTCCCCTTTACGGAGACTGGAACGGCAACGGTGTCGACACTCCGGGCGTCTTTCAACCGGGTGTCGGCACCTTCTCACTTCGAAACAGCAACTCCGGTGGAGATGCCGATGTCTCATTTGAATGCGCGGAAGGAGCGGCTGATGCGCTTCCGATCGCCGGGGATTGGAACGGGGACGGAATCGACACGGTTGGGTACTACGTGCCGGCGACCGGCACATTTGTTCTCAAGGCATACAACGGGAGCAGGACGCTTGGCGACGATCTGACGTTTCATCTTGGCCCGGCAGGGGGATCGCCCGGCTGGCGCCCCGTGGCAGGTGACTGGGATGGCGATGGAAAGACCACGGTGGGCCTTTGCAACACGTTCACCGGCGAAGTATTGTTGACCAACGCGAATACAGAGAACTCCACAAGCGTGACGTTCGAGATGCCCGCAGTCACAGATGGCATCCCGGTGGCGGGCGACTGGGATGGTGACGGAATCGCCACGTTGGGATACTACGAGCCGTCGAGCGGTACCTGGCTCTTGCGAGACGTGAACAGCTCGGACTCCAGCAAGGACCAGACCTACCAGCTCGAACCCGGAGGTCTGCCCAGCGTCGGTGGCTCGTTGGATTGAACGCTTCCGGCGGCGCCTCGAAGGAGCATGTGCGGTGCATGGACGCACTGACGCGGCGCAAATGCGGTCAGCGGCCGAGCGCCCGCAGTGTGGAAGCTCGATGAAAGCACGGATCGTGCGGAGTGCCGGCACGCGTCGGCCATACTATCGAAAACGACGGAGGTAATGGTTGCCGCTCCGGAAGCACTTTCAAGATGCCATCGATCAGGGGGTCATCGAGATTGACTTCGGAGAATTCCCCCGGCCTGTGGACCGGGACGGCCTCATCGAATGCCTTCTCTCAACACTGAGCAGGCAGTTCGGGGAAGCTCCCGAACAAATGGGAGTTTGGCTGGGGCACGGGTCGATAAGATTCCTCGAGCTCGACCCGAACCGGTTTGCCCGGGGTGACTCCTTCCCCCACTTCCGCGTTCTCTACCGCATCGATCGGGAGTTCTCGTGGTATGGCGCGCCGATCTGGATGGGTCTCCTATCGAGGTGCGGAGAGGATCGGTCCACATGGTCGGAAAAATGGGTGGGGTGGGCACGGGACGTGGACGCGCTTGTGAATGGGATCGATCTTCGCGTTTTCATCGAACGAGTCCATTCGATCGTCAAGTCGAACTATCCCACTCTTTTCGGTGCTGAACCCAGTCTGCTCTCCGACGAGAGGATCGCGATCATCGGGATGCAGCGTGTGGAAGGGACGAGCGAGTGGAGGCTGAATATCCGGCACGAGGCCGACGTCGAATTCTGGCCGTCAAACCCGCACACCCACGTGAATCGCATCGAGGCCCTGCTGTCAGCAGACTTGACGAATCACTCGATCCTTTTTGCCGGGCCAGCCGGAGACGATGGCAACTCTTCCGCACGGACCTGAAGCGGAGAAAATCCCGGGGTCCGAAGATCTTCCGGGTGTGCGACGAAAACGTGGGTAGAAGACTAGGAGCCCGTCCAGATACTAGGGAATTTGTCCGCATCGGATCGAGCACGGACCCCTCCACAAACACAACGATAGCGTCCGGGCGAGTTGAATCGACGAGCGGCGCGGGTCAAGGTCCTGCTGGAGGACCCTTGAGCTATTCGTGCGGAATCGACAGGCTCCCATCATGGGTGCTATCCATATGAGAATTGGAATAGCTTCATCACATTGTGGACTAGGAGCCTGTCCAAGAATTCAAGATCTGGACGGGCTCCTGGCCTTTCGTTGCGTTGTCTGGGCTCGGGCGGACACCGGGAGGGCCACAGCGCCGAGAGAGCAGGATTCACATGAATGCAGCCTTCGGCGCTCGGCAGAAATGTACCATTATCTTGTGCACAACATAATGGCCCATGTTTCGAGAGCGGCGAAGGCCATACGTCATTTCAGGTCTTCAACTGCGCACGTCTTGCTCGGCGCGTCCGGGCCCTTCGCATTGGCGTCCCGGCCTAATCCGCCGACCGACAGATGCCTGAGCGCGGGCTGGCGGAGGAACGGACAAGATTTCATTTACGCTCTTTCGGCAATCCGCAGGGGGCCAGCGGAAGCCTGGCTGGCTCCGGGGACCCCGACCGGATCTCGGGTCCCCGGACACGCCAAGGCGGTTCGGCTTCGAGCACCGACAGGCTAATGAGCCGTGCCCCAATCAACGATGGCAGAACCCCCCGTTGTTCTCTGGCTTTCGGGGGTCGCAGCAGTAGTAATTGCTACCTATGATCTGGGTTATGATGATGGGGTACTCTCCGGGGTGCCAGAGGCCAGGACATGTCAAGCATTTCAGTGTACCGTCTGAACCGAATTCAGTTGGCACAAGCGGTGGCTGCGCGGGTCCCTTGCCCAGCATCACAATTCCGACGTTGCATTTCTGTGGACACATCTTATCGGCTGGGATGCGGATAGTTTTGTTGACGCTGGTAGCAGTGCCCCACTTGTCGAAAGTAGTCGTTTCATAACTGCACCAGCCGCAACCCCCATCATCCCCGAATCTGCGTAGCATGACATACTTGCCGCACTTCTCAACCTTGCCGGGGCAGCGCTTCTGGGCGTCCTCCTTAATCCGCTTGCACTCCTTCACTTCAATGTCGTAGTTGCAGCCGTAGGCGCTGTATTCGCACTCCCTATTGATTTTTTCATAACATTTTGCGATCGCGAGGTTGGCTTCACGCCAGCACACCGGCATCTCCTCGTACGCGTACTGCGGGGCCAGAGCAGTGAGGCCTGACAGATCCGTGCGGTCGATCGCCGCCTGCAGACCCGCCACCTCCGGCAGTGTCATGTCAACCAGCAGGCTTGGGTCGCTGATCGACCCGTTCCACGAGACGTCCCGGACATCGCCGAAGTACTGTTCCCAGGCCACCGTCGCGAACTCCCGATCGCCCGGGCTCACCCGCGTTGTGAAACGCTCTTTGGAAACATTCGCGGTGCCTGTGGACTCCCACTCGACTGTGGTCGAACGGGTGAAGTCCGCCGGGTCCTGCCACTGTGTAGAGATGCCCCCGGGGTAGTACTTGTACGTGCCTACCCATTTCTCGCCGAGCGGATACATACAGACGCGAAGCACGGCGCAGGTCGTGTCCGCGGGACAAGCGATGCTCCCGTCGAGCTGCACCGGGACTGCCTGGGCTTCATAACAACTGTCGTCGTCCTCCACCGCGGACACGAAGTATGCCATTCGCGAATCCGTGATGAACGGATCGCCAAAGTCGGCCAGATCCTGCTCGGAGGGCGACAGATTGGGATCACGCAAGCGTTCGACGGCCCAATCGAAGCCCGCGGTCTGCACCACGTCGCCGGCGAGGTTCAGGGCTTCGATGTCGAGGCGATGAACACCGTTCTCAAGCCCCGAGTACGTCAGTTCCCCCGAGCTGCAGTCCTCGGCGTAGCCCCCATCCACAGTACACCGGACGCTTTCGTAGGGTGTCCCGCCGCCGATCTCGAACTGAATCACCCCCCGCGTCTCGTCCGAGAGCGGGGGCGGCCAGGTTACCACGATCATCCCGTCACCGTCCGCCGCGCGCGCCTGCCCCAGCCCCAATCCGATCAGCCATACGAAATGTAGAAGCCATCGTCCTCTCATCGCACACTCCTTCCTGTTACTTGTTGTTTCGCGAATACCCTCAGCCCCTCGCTGTTCACACCGGGAACCTCACCTGTCAATCCCCGCCGATGCGACCGCGGTGGTCTGCTCGACCGCCGGCGGCACACGGACTCCCTTGAGGTGGAGCTCGTCGTCAATGATCCGCCGATAGTCCTCGGCACGGCCGCCGCCCGCGACCAGGCGGCCGTTGATGTAGACCGTAGGCGTTCCGGCAACGCCGAGTCGTCCCGCGTCAGCGATGTCAGCATCAATCTTCGCTTTCATTCCCCCCCCCTCCATGCAGCGCTCGAATTCCACCACATCCAGGCCCAGCTCTCCGGCGCGGTTCAGCAGGTCGACCGGGGCGATGCGGGAGGTGTCGGCAAACAGGGAATCGCGGTAGTCCGCGTACCGACCCTGCGCATCCGCGCACCGAGCGGCTTCGGCCGCCTTCCAGGCGTTCGTGTGGAAGGGCAGCGGGAAGTCCCGGAAGCTGACCAGCACAGCATCCCCGTAATGGTTCTTGACCTCCTTGATCACGCCCTCGACATTCTTGCAGAACGGGCATTCGAAGTCAGAGAAGATCACGATCTGCACAGGGGCGTGCGCGTCACCCAATGGCGTGGTGCTTCCGCGCGCCACCTCGTCGCGCGGTGGCGACAGCCGGACCTGCACCGCGGCCGCATCACGCAGCGATGCGCGGTACTGCATTCGTTTCGTGCTCGCCTGCTCCTTCTGCAGCATAGCCCTAATCGTGGGCCCAGCGGCCTCCCGGGTCTTCCCCCCCATCTGCGTGTGATACTTGGCGTAAAAGCGGTCTACGTCCGTATCCGAGATCGGCCCAACCTTCTCCTCGACTTCCGATTTCAGCAGCGCCTCCACGGTGACTCCGCGAGAGCGGGCGGCCTGCTCCTCCAGTGTCCGGCCGATCAGCTCCTCCAGGGCTGCCCGCTTCAACTCATAGATCGACGACAGCGTCTCGTTGATCTGCGTGCGATACGGCCCAGGGAGATGGTCCCGATTCTCATTCAAGGTCCACTCGTAAAGTTCCTCCACGCTCAGGCCGAGCCGAGCTGCCTCCTGTTGGGCGTAGCGCCCGGCGAATAGCTGCTGGATGGCCTGCATCTCGATCTCGGCCGCCTTGCCCGCGGCCGCATCGATGGCATTCCGCGAGGTCGTACGCAAGCTGGACAGAAGCGCGTCATCAGTGATCACCTCCTCGCCGACGACGGCGATCACGGCCGCAGGGCGTACCGGCGAAGCGCGACCTGTGGCGCCGGCATGCTCCTCCGCGAGCGCGGCGAGACACGACGGTGCCAGGGCGACGATGCTCATCCTGACGGCCCTCGAAAGAACCCGACTTCTAAACATTGTGACTCCTTGTGTGCGCATGATTGCGCTTCCCGCTCACACGGGCCGGCCCGTCGCCGACCCGGCCGGTTCCGAATTGGGAAAGCGGCTTCCGTCGGGCCGCATCGTGCCGTGGGGTTTGATCAAGGCAGCACCCCCCGACTCGCCCGTACCTCCTCAGTCTCTCTTGCACCGTCCCCTCCACTGCTACTTGTCTCAGATGAAAGCGCGGAATCCGGCGTGCGGGGACAATCGGGGGCCCCTCGAACCGTGTCGCTCGAATCGGTGTGCGCGAGATGTCGCCGTGGGAGCAGGGTTCACGGGGTCCGGGGAATGGCTCGATCCGTCCGGGCTGTTCAGAAAGGCGCCATCCAGCAGCAACTCGACTTCTCGCGCGGAAGAGAGATTGCGGCAGATCCGGTGCGGGAAGTCGGCATTGAGGCCGCCTCGTCTCAGTCCCCAGATGATCAACTCGTCCGCCTCAGTCTCTCTCTGGTGATCCGATTCGTTGCCGCCAATACGTGTGCAAGGTCCCGGACCACGTCTCGCACCGGGACGTCTTCGTACCGTACCGTGAGGCCACTACATTCTTGTCGTCTTGTTTGTTCGCCTGCGCAGATGGGATTGAGTCGGCGTGTGTCACCCGAATGCGACGCGCGCCGAGTGCTGCGTCGTTCGGAACTTGACTCTGCTCGAATGGACCGCTTGACGTATCCGGCGTCGGCGCCCGTCCGACGCTTGTCCCTGCCAGAACGATTCCGCGCTTACTCGAGAGGGAGCGGATGGAATGAGAGAGCAGGAGGACCCGGTGATGGCGATGAGTGCGAGGTCGTCCTCGCTGTCGGCAAGAAGGTCGATCAGAGAATTCACAATCTTCGGAGGTGTTCTATGTCAAGGCTACTGAAGGGAGTCCTTCCCGGCGCGACGATACTCGCGCTGACGCTGACCACCAGTGTGGCTGCCGAGCCACGGCGTCCCGTTCATTCGATGGTGCTCAGATCCCTCGCGCCGGAGGAAGCCGCTCAGATTCTCCAGGATCTCGGGAGCGGCGAGAAACAAGCGGCGGGTGCTGCAATCTATGCAGTCTCGACGGGTTACAAAGGCTTCGCGAAACCCGATAACCCGACGGAGCTCCAGTGTTGGGAGTACTACGTCGACTACTTCACCGGCAGCAAGGGGTGGGCAGCCTTCATCCTGGCCAACCTCGGTACCAGCGACGCGACCGTCAACCTGACGATTCAGCTCTCAGGCCCGAAGAGCGCAAAGTTCACCGCACGGCCAACGATCAAGAAGAACACCATCGTCCTGTATTACGGAGAGACGACGCTCGGCAGCACCACGGGTCTCTACACACTGACGGGGAAGGTCACCGGAGCTGGCGTCCTGCTCGGTGGGAACGCAACCTCGCGGTTCCTGGTCACCAAGGTGTACTGATCGCGAGTGCAACCGGACGCCACGTTGTAGTGCACGATTGAGTGCAGAAAGAGTAGGCAGAGAATGGGTCGGGGAGAGAGCGGGATGAAAGCGGCGGCGGTTGTCACAGCCGTGATCGTGTCGGGTGTTTTCTTTGTTCCAAGGTCCCGGGCTGAGTGGACCAGACTGGAGACCGGTCCGGAGGAAAGCAACCCTCGGCGACGCCAGTCACATGCAATGGCGCTCAACCATGCGTCGGGGCGGATTCTGCTCTTCGGGGGGTGGAACGATCAGGTGGGCCTTCTAGATGACACCTGGGAATGGGACGGTAACGGTTGGCGTCGGATGCTCCCACGGACAGTGCCGCCCGCGCGATCCATGCACGCGATGGCTTTCGACTCGGCAACGGGGAAGATTCTCATGTTCGGCGGGATGACGAACATCGGCCTTCGCCAGAACGACACCTGGTCGTGGGATGGCGCCGATTGGACCCGGGTGGCCACCGCCACGCTCCCACCGGAACGGTCCGGTCACGTCATGGCCCTGGACCCGTCCACAAACGCGATCATCATGTTTGGGGGGCACGGCAGAGACCCCGGGTCGTTTCTCAACGACACGTGGACATACCGCGATGAGAATTGGCTGGAGCTCAGGCCGGTCCATTCCCCGAGCGCGCGTGGGAACCCGGCGTTGGCGACCACTCTCTTCAATGCCCTGGCCCTCTTCGGCGGGTACGAGGCGCAGGAGCTCGGAGACACATGGACCTGGAATGGATCTGATTGGAATCTCGCCCAGTCATCAGGGCCGTCTCCACGCGATAGTCACGTCATGTTCTTCGATCGTCAGACGAATCAACTGGTCTGTCATGGCGGCTGGGGTGCCAATCCGCCACCGCTCGCCGATACCTGGTTCTGGTACGGCGGTACGGAGGGGTGGACGCGTTTCTCGGACCCGGGGGCACTCGGCGGTCGGACAAGCGCCGCTGCCGTAGGGCTCCTGGGCGGCGGTGGCCTGCTCTTCGGGGGCTATGATCCCGCTGTCGACCGGGGAAGCTGGGAGACATGGAAGTGGACCTGCGATGTTCCGACGATTACGGCGCAACCGCAATCGGCGGAGGTCCTGAGCGGTCAGAGCGCGCTCCTGGCGGTTGGGGCCGTGGGCACCGGTGTCCTCAACTACCAATGGTACGAGGGCGACAATTCCGGGTCGTCCATCCTCATCCCGGGTGCCAACGCCGCGACCTATGCCACGCCGCCGCTGACGACAACCCACTCCTATCACGTCGAGCTCGAAAACGAGTGTGGGCTGACGAGCAGTCTGCGCGCGACGGTCTCGATCGCGTCGTCCTGCGTCGCACCCTCGATCGTAGAGCAGCCATCGAGTCTCACCGTCCTCGCCGGAATGACGGCCACTCTCAGTGTGACCGCAAGCGGCAGCAGCATCCGATTTCAGTGGTACGAAGGGATTGACTACAATTCTTCCATACTCGTCCCGGGAGCCGTGACGAACGTCTTGGTGACACCCCAGCTCGCGCGGAGCACCTCCTACTGGGTGCGCGCCTCTAATGAATGCGGCGTCGCCGACAGCACGATCGCCTCGGTGACGGTAGGTGGGGGCTCCGGTGGGCCGGCTATCACCTCGGTCGTTTCCAAGACAGGAAAGCCGGGGTCGACCGCCATCATCAACGGGAACGGCTTCGGTCGGGCCCCCAAGCTCAATGTCGCCTATTTCGATCAGAGCAGGGCGAAGGTCACCAAGGCATCATCCACGAAGTTGAAGGTGAAGATCCCGCGCAAACTGAAGAGCAATATGGTCGTTTCCGTCGTCGTATGGGTCGGCGGAGCTCGCAGCAATGCGCTACTCTTCCAGATTCGATGATCGTGATCTCCCGCACGGCAAGGAAGAATGCTTTGGTCTGCCGACGGGAAGAAAAGCGAAAGGCCGCGCCTCGTGAGCTCGAGGCGCGGCCTGTTTTCTACGAATCGACTAGTGGCCGCTGGCCACTGATGTCGTTACGGGCAGGTCACCAGGCACGACGCGCTTGCGTATTTCGTGCGGATGACACCGCCGGGCTGAGGTCCGAAACCGAGCGTGAAATTGGTCCCGACGCTCTGGAGATGACAGTAGCTCATGATCGTTCCGCCCTCGGCTGGAATTCCCGGCCGCGGACAGGTGCCTTCGACGGAGTAGCAGCCGTCGATGGCCGTGTTGTTGCCGTTCCACACACAGGCATGAGTGTGCCGCGATCCCATCAGGTGACCCATCTCGTGGGTGAAGACCATGACGGTCCAGGAATAGGTCGGAACATTGTTGTAGGTCGTATCCACCATGCTGAAGCACTGGCGCTGGCTTGTCGTCGGGTTGCAGAACCCGCTGAAGCCCGCCGCGATTCCGCCACCACCCCTGAGTGCGACCAGATGTCCCAGGTCGCCGTTGAAGGAGGTCCGGTACTTTTGGAACTGCGACAGGAGCGTGCTGGAAGTCCGGCCCTTGTAAGGACTCCTCGATGTCCAGATATAGAGCTGGGACATCGTGATCGGGATCGACTCGTTCTGGTAGAGGGTGGCGGACTGATTGAAGAACCCCGTCACGTAGTTCGTGACGTTTTGCACGCTTCCCTTGTTCTTGTAGAGGTCGTAGTCGGCCTCGACGTAGATCCTGACACACGTCGCCATCGCGGCCATCGGCAGCATGCCTTCATCCTGGAGCGGAATGCTGACCTGATCGTCAGGCGTGCTGCACGAGAAGTTCGAGGGCTTCTTGAGATCCCGCGCGGCATAGGCGATGTGCGTGTTCTCCTGATTGGCTCCGCCAAGCCGCCCGATGACGACTTCTCCGCTATCGGGCGTGCTGTACAGGCCGATCACCTCATGGTCGAAAACGCTGATCGCGGCGATGGATCCCGGGACATTCCGCACGACACCACGATAGTGCACGCCCGGCCGGTACTGGACGGCGTTTCCCTTCGATCCGCTCGTCACGACGGTGAAATCCGGCGTGAAGAGCTCGACCCGTCCCAGCTCCAACTCGACCCTGCCACCAACCGCCGGCAGAGCGAGTGTCATCGTTTCAGGAGCATCGGAGATCAATGCGCGAGCTGCGCTGGGATCGAAGGAAAGCAGCACCCCATCGTTCAATGCCTCTCCCAAGACCTGCCGTTGCGCGTGAAGGCCGCCGGACTTGCCGTCGACCGCGGCGAGCGTGGGACCCTGCTGCTGGAACATTTCCACCGCAGGGAATGAACGGCCGGCCTCCCATAGCGATTCGATCATCCCGGCCACGGGCCTGATGGAATCTCCGACGGGTTGGCCGGCGCCGAACGCCGCCGCCGCCCCGAATGCGATGAAGAACGCGGTGAAAGCTGCGAAACGGGGAACCATGTTCCCACGAACACTTCTCATTCTGTGTCTCTCCCTCTTGTTCGTTGTGTTATGGATGGCTGCCACACGTCTCTCATGGCTTTGCGTCCACGCAAGAACGGCGGTCTTCACCCACACAAAAGAATAACGGAGTTTCGGTGCGTCGGAATGAAACTCAGCCTGACTTGGTCCTGGAATCAGTGACTTCCGGGACGCTGGACTTCTGTGCTGCCTCGTCACGTGGCGCTGCCTCAGTGGCGTTCCGGGTCCCAGATCGACCGCAGACGTTCTGTCGATTCTCCAAAACCTCGCGCACCTTCCACATCAGGACCTCTGAGCTGAACGGCTTCTCGAGATAGGAGATACCAGCCTCGGCTCGGCCCCGATAGACGGCCGCGTCCTCCGTGTAGCCGGAGATGTAGAGCACCTTCATGTCCGGGTGGCTGCGGCCGAGCTGCCGGACGAGATCGGGACCGCTCATTCCCGGCATCACGATGTCCGAGATGACCATGTGCACCGTACCGTCGAATCCGGCGAGGAGATCAATGGCCTCCTGGGGTCCCGCAGCCACCAATACCTTGTGACCCCGTCGCTCGAGCACCTCACGGACCAGCTTGCGCACCGCCTCCTCATCCTCAACCACCAGGATCGTCTCCGTGCCTCCCCGGGCCGTCTTCATTGCGTGGCCGGGATCCTGAGCCTTCCCGAGTGACTCCTCCACGGGAAGGTAGACGATGATAGTCGTGCCAGCTCCCAACTCACTCGACACGCAGATGGTCCCTCGGCACTGCAGGACGATTCCATATACAGTCGCGAGGCCGAGTCCGGTTCCCTTGCCGGCTTCCTTCGTCGTGAAAAATGGTTCGAACAGATGCGATTTCGTCTCAGCATCCATCCCCACGCCGGTGTCGCTGACAGAAAAGGACACGTAGCGACCCGCCCCGATCGCACAGCATTCAACGACGTGATCATCGTCGAAATCCGAGTTGCGGGTTTCGATTAGGAGGGTCCCACCACCGGGCATCGCATCCCTCGCGTTCACACACAGGTTCATGATCACCTGTTCGAGTTGCGTCGGGTCGGCTTTGATCCGGCGAAGCGTGGGATCGAGATTGATCCGCAGTAGGACGTCCTCACCAATCAGGCGGCGCAACATCTTCTCCAGGTTCGTAACAACGCCGTTGAGATCGAGCACCTCCGGCACGGCTTTCTGTTTGCGGCTGAATGCGAGGAGTTGATGAGTGAGGCCGGCCGCGCGTTCCGCTGCCTTCAGGATCTGGTCGACATCGGCAGCGGATTCGTGGTGTTCCCCGAGCTGGGTGGCGAGGGCACCTCCGTAACCGAGGATAACCGTGAGCAGATTGTTGAAGTCATGGGCGACACCGCCCGCAAGTCGCCCGATGGCCTCCATCTTCTGGGCCTGGCGATACTGCTGCTCGAGCTTTTTCCGCTCGGTGATGTCGCGGAACACGACCTGCAAGAGCTCCTTCCCAGCCACGACCACGACATGCGCCTTGACGTGCACGTCCCTGATCTCACCGTGGCTGGTGCGATGCCTGGTCTCGAACTCATCCGCCCCCTCTCGGACAATCTTCTCGATGTGAGCGCGCGTCTGACCGCCTTCTTCGACTGCCTCGTAGTCCGAGATCCGTTTGGTCGCGAACTCCTCCCGGGAGTACCCCAGTTGCTCAGGCGCCTTGGCGTTGAATTCGACTGCAAGTTGAGTCGCGGGGTCGATGATTAGGATCCCGTCGGGCGACTGCTCGAAGAGCTTTCGATAGCGCTCCTCGGCAATCCTCAGCTTCTGTTCAGCCACCACGCGTTCAGCCAGCTCGCGGCGCGCTGTGTCATAGAGCTGAGCATTGCGCACCACGCCGCCAAGTTGAGATCCGATCGCCTTCAATAGTGCCATCTCACTGGATGACAGCATCCTGGCGTGCCGCGTGGCCACGTACAGAACTCCGAGCAGCTCACCTCCGGATAGCAGGGGCGTGGCCGCGAGAGTCGCGTATCCAGCCGTGCCAAAGACATCCGCGGCGGATCCCGGGGGACAGCCCTTCAAGTCGATGGCAGCGGGCTCCCGCGTTTCAGCGACACGAGCCGCAACCCCTCCACCAAGATCAAGCGTCCGCACAGTTTCGAGCACCGCCGGTGGAATGCCACGGTGGACTCGAAGCAGGTGCGTCTTCCGATCATGATCGAGCAACGTGATGCACCCGGCCTGCATCTCCAATGCCTCGAGCGTCGCGTCGACGGCGTCGTTCAAGATCGTGTCGAGGTCAAGAGAGCGCGCCGCAGCGCGGTCGATGCCGTAGAGCACCGAGAGCTCGTGAGTCCGGTTGAGGACCTCCTGCTCAGCACGCCGCTTCTCAGTTATGTCCGCCCCGAAGCTGAGTGTGCCCCTAACCTCACCGTTTTCGAACATAGGGACCGTATCGACGGCCAGGAGCACGCGGTTGCCTGTCTTGTCGAGAAGCCGGAGGTCATGCGAATGGGAAGCTCCCCGCAGCGTTTTCTGCAGGACTCGCAGTACCGTTGGAAGGTTCTCGGGGTGGATGAGCGGAGTGAAGCTCTTCCCGGACAAATCCGCGGCGCTGCCTCCGAAGACCGAGCCGGCTTTTGAGTTGAGGAATGTGAAGTTGAGGGCGCGATCGAGAGTCCAGATGAGGTCGTGCGAGGTTTCCACGATCGTCCTGTATCGGGCCTCCGACTGCCGCACTTTTTCCTCGAGCGACCGTATCCCGCGCCAGTACTCAGCCTCGTTCTGCATCCGGATCTGCCTGCTGTGATTCCTCTGCAGCCACAGGGCTCCCATGAGCACGCCGCCGATGCCAAGTGCGATGAGGAGAGCAGCCTGACGGTTGACCCGCGCGACGAACGATGTCACCTCATGCCGCGGCGACGCGACCGTCACAATCCAGCGGGCATTCGCGAAAATGGCGCGGACGTAGGCAGCCACCTTCTCTTCGCCGTCGCGGAGGTGATATCGAACCGTCCCTTGTCGAGTGACCAGCATTTGTTCCACGTAGCCGAATTCGAGATGGCATCGCCCGCACGCCGCTTCGAACGACCGGATGTTTCTCAGTACCATTTCGGGATGGCTGTTGTGGAAGAGGAGCGTCCCATCGTCGTCCATCACCCACGCATCCGACGTGCCGCCGGACCGGCCCATCCGATCAAGCTGGCTGGAAACCACTGCCCGTAGCTCGATCGCAACGGTGACGGCTCCTCCGAACCGCTCCGCCGCCGTGGCCTCCCGAGCGATCGGCCCAGTGAGGATCACCGGCGTCGCCAGGACGAGATGCCCTCCTCTTGTCGGCAGTTCTTGAGCACCCTCCAGCCCAGGCGATGACAGGAAGACCCGGCCGGTCTTGGCCTCCCTCCTCGCCCACGCGAAGAAATCCGAAGACGCGCAGCTCTCCCCAATGGCCGCAGGATCGGTGGAGAAGGTCACCAGCCCCTCGTCGTCGCAAACTGATATTTGCGCGACACCGGCTGATTGCAAGTTCTCGAAATAGTCCGCGATGTGGCTGTGCAGCCCCTCAGGATCGTCGCGCAGCGACGCCGAAAGCCGACCCAATGCCTCGATGGGACGTCGCAAGGACTGGAGATCCGCTTCGATCTCCATGGCGAGGTGCCTCGCCACAAGCAACTGCTGTTCCTCGAAGCTCGAGACGACCTCATCCTCGGCTTGCTGGTGCAAGTGATACGCGAGGACCGACACCAAACCGAGATAGGTCGCCAGCACACCAACCGGCAGCAAAGTCTCTCGGCGGACCCCACGGCGGCTCCCGGTAGCTGTGTTACTTGGCAGGTCGGTCACGCGTCCGTCTTCCAGATCCTTTCCGCGATTATGACGCTGAATATCTGAGTCGTCAAGCGCGTCCCTGCTGCCTGAATCCGCGCGTAAGGCCCGCGGATTCAGGAATTAAAAATGCAAAACTAAAAATGCAAAAGCGGGGAAAGCTTGAGTGACGGGCCTCGCGCAGATGCAGGGCTCGTCGTGGCCCCGAAGGGGTCGAGGTTTCTTTCTGTCAAGAGATGCTTGACCTTGTTGACTCGTGTGTGGGAGGGCTTTCTTAGGCGACCCGAGCACGCCGCGCCCCGCGATTGACCGAGCAGTGTCCGGTTTTTTAATTTTGAATTTTGAATTGCCCAAATCCGCGGCTTATCCGCGGATTTGGGTGCTGGGTGTATGATCGTTCTTGGGTCCTCTGCCACGATCCGCGTGGCCGACTCGCGGATCCAGGATTCGTGACAATCTCGTGACAACCTCGGGCATACTCGCCCTATAATCGATGTGGAAGGTGAGGAGAGGATGAACTCACGAGAGAGATTCCTGGCGGCGTGCTGGAGCAAGCCTCTCGATCGGCCTCCGGTGTGGATGATGCGCCAGGCGGGCCGGTACCTCCCGGAGTATCGCTCGATCCGGGCCAAACGCAGCTTCCTGGAGATGTGCAAGACGCCTGAGCTGGCTGCGGAAGTGACAATGCAGCCGATCCGGCGCTTCGGGATGGATGCGGCGATCATCTTCTCGGATATCCTGATTGTCCCCGAGGCCATGGGGATTTCGATCTCCTACGAAGAGGGTGGGCCGCGACTGGATCCGGTGATCTCGACTCGCGCGGATCTCGAGAGGCTCCGGGTGCCCGCCGACGGCGACCTGCAGTTCACCTGTGAGGCCCTGCGACTGGTGCGCAATCAGCTCGGCGGGACCACCGCGCTCCTCGGCTTCGCCGGCGCCCCCTTCACGCTGGCTTCGTACATGCTCGAATCGGGATCGCCGCGCGAGCTGATAGCCACCAAGAGCCTCCAGTACTCGAATCCGGATCTTTTGAAAGGGCTCCTCGACCGGCTCGCCGACTCGGTTGCCTGGTTCCTTGAAAAGCAGGTCGCTGCCGGCGCCGACGCCGTCCAGATCTTCGATACCTGGGCCGGCAACCTGTCTCCTTCCGACTACCGGGAGTTCGCTCTGCCCTCTGCGGCACGAGTCATCGCACGCGTGCGCAAGACGGGCGTTCCCGTGATTCTCTATATCAATGGTGTGGCGGGAGTTCTCGAGGCTGCGTCGACCAGCGGCGCCACGGTCATGGGGATCGATTGGCGCATGGACCTGACGGCGGCCGATGGGGTCGTCGGCGATCGTGCTGGGCTCCAGGGAAACCTCGACCCGGCCATGCTCTTCGCCCCCGTCTCTCGAATCCGAAATGAAGTGCGACGCGTGCACTCCGCGCTCTCGCGCCGGTCGGGACACATTTTCAACCTCGGGCACGGCATCCTCCCGAGCACGCCGCTTGAGGGAGCCGCGGCGTTCATCGATGCGGTCAGGGAGCTCGATTGATGGCCACGACGCCGATGGCCGACCGATCCGCATTCCCGGGATTCCCCAATCCCGAGACGATTCCGCACGATCTCGTCTCGAAGTATGCAACGCGCGGCCCGCGGTACACCAGCTACCCGACGGCCCCGCAGTTCCGGGCTGACATTGAACACGAGTCGATCGCAGATCGATGGAAAGCGGGTAATGCAGCGGTTCCGTGCCCGGGCCTCTCGCTCTATTTCCACGTCCCATTCTGCCGGGAGCGGTGCTGGTTCTGCGGCTGCCACGTCGTAATCGCGCGGAACAAGGATCGGGGGACGCCGTATGTGGAGGCGCTTCTGGCTGAAATGCGCCTCGCCGCAACCCTGGTAGACGCCGGCCGTCCCGTGCGCCAGATAGCTTTCGGCGGGGGCACGCCGACGTTTCTGACTCCTGCTCAGCTCGACCGCCTCATCACCGCCGTGAAGACGACCTGGAAGATCGAACCCGATGCGGAGGTCTCGATCGAGGTCGATCCGCGCACGGTGACGATCGAGCATCTGGACCTGCTCCTCGAGAGCGGCTTCAATCGTTTCAGCCTCGGCGTCCAGGACTTCAACGAAGATGTGCTGACGATGGTGCACCGTCCTCAGGCACGCGAGGCGACCGATCGCGTGCTGAACCATCTGCGCCGGCGCGGGTGCGACGCCATCAACTTCGATCTCATCTACGGACTGCCCGGACAGACGATCGGAAACTCCGGAGAAACCGTGCGCGCCACGATCGAGATGCGGCCATCGCGCATCGCGTTCTACAACTACGCCCACGTGCCGTGGCTCAAACCGCACCAGAAACTGCTCGAGCGCCAGGGGCTGCCCGACGCGGACCTGAAGCTCAGGATCTTTGGACAGGCCTATCGGATGCTCGATGAGGCTGGATACGTTTCGATCGGGATGGATCATTTTGCGCTTCCCGAAGACGAAATGTCGGCGGCTCTGCTTGCCAGAACCCTCCACAGAAACTTCATGGGATACACAACGAGACGCGGGCTCGATCTGCTCGCTTTCGGTGTCTCTGGAATCAGTTCTGCGGCCGGAACGTACACGCAAAATATCAAAGATCTCACCCCCTATTACGATGCGATCGAGAAGGGCGTGCATCCGTGGGAACGGGCCTTCCTAATGAGCGAGGACGATCTGATCCGCCGCGACCTGATCATCGATCTGTTTTGCAACTTCCATCTGGACACAACCGCGTTCGGCGCGAAATGGAAGCTGGACTTCCGGGAACGGTTCGCCTGCGAGCTGGCGGCGCTCAGGACGTTTGAGGACGACGGACTGATTTCGCTCCAGGATGGCGCCATTGCGGTCACCCCGGTCGGTCGGTACTTCGTTCGCAATATCTGTATGACCTTCGACAAGTACCTCGAGGCCGAGGCCGGCCAGAGGAAGTATTCGCAAACCCTCTGAACCATGAGTCTGATTATTTCATGCCGGACATCGCAGTCATGGGCGTTGCGGCGCGGGCCATGTGCCGTCTACGAAGAGAGGTGAGGGATGCGCGGGCATAAGTCCCCAGTGGCCAAAGAGGCATCCGTTCCGTTCGGCCTGGTAGGGTGTGACTTCAGGGTGGCATCGAGCCGGTGGCGTTCGGCGGTTGTGCTGGGGCGTGAGGAACGGGCGAGGTTGAGCGAGAAATTGCGGCAGAGCCGTGTGGTGGAGTCTGTGGTGTTTCTCGACACCTGCAATCGGAACGAATGGATCTACGCCGCGGCGGATCCATGCTGGGCCGGCGAGATCCTCAAGACACAGATGGTGAAGCGCTGGCAGCAGATGGGGGCACCCGTGCCGCGCCCGTACGTGCTGGTCGCCGATGTCGCCGTGCGGCACGTCTTGCGCGTGGCGGCGGGGCTCGAGTCCTTCGTCGTCGGAGAGAGGCAGATTACGACGCAATTCAACCGGGCGGTGGAACGGGCGCGGCGGGAGGGCGTTTCGAGCGCCGTGCTGAACAGCCTCGGCTCGGTGGCCGCGCGCGTGGCGCGCGATGTGCACGAGACCGCCTCACCCGGCTGCGGCCTGCACGGCGTCCACGACGTCGCGGCGCGCTACCTCGGACGGGTCCTGAAGGCGCCTGCCACGATCGCGGTCGTCGGATGCGGTGAGATCGGCCGGCGTGTGTCCGAGGCGCTGCAGCAGATTCCCGGTTTCAAGGTTCTCATGATCAACAGGACGGCCCGCAAGGGGGCGCATCCGCTGAGTGATCTGCCGGGGATCAAGGCCGAGGCGGTCGTCGCGTGCACCGCGGCCTCGTCCCCCATTGTGACCCCAGCCAACCTACCTGGCGGACCTCTCATCCTCGTAGACCTGGGCATCCCATCTCAGATCGAGCGCGGGTGCGCCGCGCGTCCTGGAACGCAACGAGTCGACCTGGATGATCTCTTGCGATCGGAAGAGCTGGATCTGGTGGCCCCCGAGAAGCTCCGGGCGGCATCGGACCTCGTCGAGAGCGGCGTCAGGGACTTCGTTCACATCTGCCTGCGCCGCAGGTTCGTGTCGATTCTGGACCGGACCAGGCAGAACCACGAGGACTTCGTGGCTAAAGTCCTGCCCCGGTTCATCGACGAATTCGCCTGTCGCTCGGACGCGGCGGCGCGGGGGCAGATGGAGTACCGGTTGCGCGGGATCTTCCGTCAGTACACAAACTCACTTTTCCGCTCGATCAACGACTCGATAGGTCAGGAAGATTGACATGGCAGGCAGGGTTTTCAAGATAGGGACGCGCGGGAGCGATCTGGCGCTCTGGCAGGCACGCCACGTCGCATCGGTGCTGGCAGCGCCCTCGGAGACGACGATCATCACAACCTCGGGCGATCGCTTCCTGGATGCGTCGCCGACGGGCCGGCTCGAAAAGGGGTTTTTCACGAAAGAGATCGAGGACGCGCTCCTGGAGAGCCGCATCGACATCGCGGTGCATTCTCTGAAGGACCTGCCGACGGCTCTTGTCGATGGGCTGGCGGTTGGCGCGGTGAGCGCGAGGGAGGCTGTGAGTGATTGGCTGTTGGTTCGGGCCGAGGCGGTCGATCTTTCGTGTCGCCTGCCGGTGAAGCCCGGGTCGAGAGTCGGAGCATCGTCCCTGCGACGCCAATCGATGCTGCGCGCATTCGGCGATGGCCTGGAGCCCGTGATGCTCCGCGGAAACGTCCCGACGAGGGTGCAGAAGTGCCGGAGGGGCGAGTACGACGCGGTGATCGTCGCCGCGGCCGGGCTCAAGCGCCTGCAGCTCGATCTCACGGGGTTGGCCGTCTTCGAGCTCGTGCCGGAAATCTGGTTGCCGGCTCCCGGTCAGGCAGCGCTGGGGGTGGAGATCAGGGCAGCCGACGGCGAGGCCCGGCAGGCGCTCGCACCAATCGAAAACGCCGAGAGCCGCGCGTGCGTCGAGATCGAGAGGTCGCTGCTGCATCGCTTCGAGGGCGGGTGCCACGAGGCATTCGGTGCATGGGTCATATCTGAGAATGGCGGGCTGGTCGTACGGCTGGGACACGAGAACGCTCGCGACACATGGGTTGCCGTGGCTTTGCGTGGTATGGCGGGGGAGGCGATCGTCGGTGAGGCCTTCACGGTCCTGAGTGAGGCGATGCAGTCGAATACGGCGGCAGCACCCGAAGGGCCGGTATGGCGCTTCGTGTCGTCCTGACCCGGGCGTCGGCCGACAACGAGCGGCTCGCCGACTTGCTCCGTCTCGAAGGCGTCGAAGTCGTCGACTACCCGTGTATCGGTGTGAGCCTCATCTCGGCCGCGCCGGTCAGCGATCCGGTCGATGCCGTGGCCTTCACCAGCAGGAACGCGGTCCGGGGCTTCTTCTTCAACCGGCTCCATGAGGGTCTCTCGCCGCGGATTGTCGCCGCAGTGGGAGAGTCGACGTCTCGCGAGCTGCAGGAGTCAGGCTGGCGCGCGACTCATCTGCCCGCGGATCCGACCGCTGAGTCCCTGGGGATGCTCCTGCGCCGGGACATGCGTCGTGGCGAGATCCTTCTCTGGCCACGCGGAAACCTGTCGACTGGAGATCTCGAAGAGATTCTCATGGGTGCGGGCATTGTGGTCGTCAGCCGAGTTGTCTACGACAACACCGAGCCGACGTTGGTCCTGCTCGAAGGCGAATGCACCGCTGTCGTCGTTGCCAGCCCTTCAGCCGTGGATCGCTTTCTCAAGACGAATCCGGAGCGGACGGGAGCGCTCTTCGTGGCGATCGGGCCGAAGACGGCCCACGCGGCGCGCGATGCGGGCTGCGCCCGGGTGATCGAGTCGCCTCGCCCGACGCCAGAGGACGTCTGCCGCACGGTGCTGTCGGCCGTGCAGTAGATGCCCTAACGCGGCGGAGCCGCAACCAAACAGGCAAGACTCATGCACGCTGCAAGACCCTTCCGAGCACCTCTCAGGAAAGCAGGAAGTTAGGAAGGCAGGAAGGGGTCTGTTGGATGCCACCCTGAGCTCCCGAGATGACTGCTCCGTTCCTGCATTGCTCCCTTCCTGCTTTCCTGAGAGGGGTTCGGAGGATCTCACCCACTCGAACGTTTTGCCATTCCGTGTGAGCACTCAACTTTTTAGACGCTAAGTAGCGACCGGTTCGCCGGCAGAAACCCGAATGAGTCACTTGAACATGATCCAAATGTGGTCTATTATCGGATCTGAATTTGGAGGTAACGATGAGGGCACTGCGCGTCTCGGAAGACATCGTTCCGGTGAGCCAGTTCAAGACGGAAGCGGCCGAGTGGTTGAAGCGCTGCGCTGCAACCGGGCAGGCGGTTGTCATCACTCAAAACGGGAAGCCCGCCGGCGTCCTGATTTCGCCCCGGGTCTTTGACGAGCTGACGGAGCTCAAGCGGTTTGTCGCCACGATTCAGGAAGGGCTCCAGGATGCTGAAGCCGGTCGCCTCACGGATCACGCATCGGTCGTCTCCCAAGTCCGTCAACGGTATCGCCAACACCGGAGCCGATGAGCGCCCGGCGCCGGGGTCCAGCCAGAGCTCGATCCGGTGCTCAATCACCTCGCCGGGCACTCACAATCCGCTGGACGGATCGCGCTCGAAACGACCTTGTTGAGATTGGCGATTTCATCGCCAGAGACAACCCTGACGCTGCTGCACGCTGGGTAGAGATGTTGATCAAGGCGGTGGAGCTGGCCAGCACCTTTCCGCCGAGCGGCCGCGTCGTTCCAGAGATCGATCGAGACGACATCCGTGAGATCATTCGCCACTCTTACCGAATCGTCTATCGAGTCAGCGCCGAGGCCATCGACGTCTTGACTGTATTCGAAGGCCACCGTCTGCTTCCAAAGGGAGCCGTTCCAGAAGATTGAGGAGATCTATGAGCCTGCATCCCATCCTGGCCCCGGACCAAGTCATCGAGGAGCTGCGCGCCTCGCCCAAGATCACGGGCCTCACCGTCGGGGCCTATTGATGTCTAAGAAGTTGGGTGCTTCCACGAAATGGCAAGACTTTCGAGAGGGTGAAATCTTCCGGATTCCTCTCAGGAAAGCAGGAAGGGAGGAATGCAGGAACGGAGCGGTCGCCTCGGACGATCATGGTGGCTCGGAAAAACGCTCTCACCCCTTCGCTTCGCTCAAGGGCTCTGGCTCCACGCTCAAGGCGCGCGCAGCGCGCCGGACGCGCTCACGCGCGGCGGAGACGCAACCTCTTTGGTTTCGTCTCCGCCGCATTGGGGGGTTTGAATCCGCGCGTAAGACGCGCCGATTCTGGCCCCGCTCCCCTCCATAAGGCGCAGCAGGCAAGCCAGCCGTGTTACAATCACGCCCAATGCCAAAGGACTGGATCGCGCTGATCGGCCCGGAGGTCGAAGAGAATCTCAGTCTTCGCTATCTGGCCGCCGCGCTGGAGACTGGTGGCATTCCGTGCCGAATCATCGCGTTCAACACCTGGGCGGATATCACAGCCGTTCTGGAGAAGATTCTGAAAGCGGATCCGGAGCCGCTCATGGTCGGTCTTTCGCTTTCGTTCCAGTGGCGTGCAAAGGACTTTCTCGCTCTCGCGGTCGCGCTGCGCGAGCGGGGCTACGAAGGGCACATCACGGCGGGCGGGCACTTCGGGACTTTCGCCTGCACGGAGATCCTGCGGGATTTCCCAGAAATCGATTCCATCTGCCTGCACGAGGCGGAGGAGACCATCGTCCGTTTGGCAGATTCGCTTCGCTGCGGAACCCCGGCCGATACGATCTCCGGCTTGGCGCACCGCGACGCGTCTGGCCGGATGCGCCCCTCGGGCCTGCCGAGACCGCCCGACGTGTCGACCCTCGCATGGCCCGATCGCCGTGGCACACCGGCTTCCTGCCTTGGTCACCGAATCGCGCCGATCATCTCGAGCCGCGGGTGCTATGCGAAATGCGAGTTTTGCTGCATCGCCGAGTGGCACGAGCAGACGCTGCCCGGGAAGCGCTACCGCCTCCGCCCTGTGACAGACGTGGCGGATGAGATGGCGTGGCTCCACCACAATCGAGGCATCGACGTTTTCATCTTCCACGACGACAACTTCTTTCTTCCAACGCGCACGAAGAGCCTCGATCGGATTCATGCGCTCTCGACGGAGCTGGGAAAGCGGAATGTCGGGAGGTTCGCCACGGTCGTTAAGGCGAGGCCGGACGACATTGATGAGGAGGTCTTCACGTTCATGACAGCCCGCCTCGGGTTGACCCGTCTTTACCTGGGTGTCGAGACCGATTCCAAGCAAGGGCTCATGACACTCCGGCGGGGCGTCACGAGCGACCAGAACCATGCGGCGCTGGCGCTCTTGCGGCGCCTCGGCATCTACGTCTGCTTCAACATGCTCATTTTCGATCCGGACTCGACCGTCGAAGATCTCGAGACCAATTTGGAGTTCATCGATCGGCACGGTGAATGTCCTCTGAATTTCGGGCGGGTCGAGCTCTACGCCGGCACTCCGCTTCTGCGGCGAATGCTAGCGTCGGCGCGCTGCTCCGGCGACTATCTGGGCTGGGACTACCATCTGGGCGACCCCGTCATGCAAGCGGTGTTCGAGATAGCCATGCGCTGCTTTTATGATCGCAACTTCGCGCATGGCTCGATCGCCAACCGGCTGATGGGGACGCGATTCGACGTGGAAGTGTGCCGGTACTTTCACCCAGGGATCTATCGCGACGAATGGTTAGAAGCCGCCATATGCGCCAGCCGCACGCTTGCTCGAGACTCGGTCGCGGGCCTCCGTGAGATTGTGCGGTTCGCTCTGACCGATGCGAGTCGCGAGGAGCGCCATATCTTCGAGGCCGGTCTCCGGCAGCGACTGCGCCGAGCGAATACGCGGCTGCAGGACGTCGCTGCGCAGCTCGAGGCCGTTGTTCAGAGGGCCGTGGGGGCCCGTTGTCTGCACACATGCCCCGCGCCGGAGCCGATTGCGATGAGTTTGTGAACGACAAGGAGTGAATGCGTTGAGAAAAACGGAAGACCCACGTGGACGGGGGAAGAACGAGGAGAACGCGTCTGTGGACCAAAGACCCGCTCGCGACAAGGTCCTGAAGCATCTGCGCACCGCTGTAGCAGCAGGAACCGGTCTCGCGCTGGCCTGCTCGGGCCCGCACAAAGGCGGCGCTCAACAGACGCAGGGCGGGGGATCGGACGAGGGACCGCCGATCGTCTGCGACCCGCTCCCACCGCCGATGAACTGCGATATGGAGCTCACGACCGATCGTCTCGACAGCATGCTGGACACAGACGCGCGGTGCGTCAAGACCGACCGGGGTTTCGGGATCGAGCTCTCACTGGTCGTGCGACAGTTCTTCCGGCCGCCCCGTCTCGAGATCGCGGGTGAACCGACGATCGAGGGCGCAAAGCTGCTGAACAAGAAAGGCCACCAGGAGTCGCTGATTCTGACGTGCCTGCCCGAGGAGGGGAAGAAGGCGTTTCACGTCACCGTTCGCTTCGCCTGTGACACGAAGTCGTTCATTTCCGCGATCGAAGTGCCCGTTCCGGTCACAATGACGGAGGGGCTTTCGGTCGAGCCCGTCGTCACCGCGGTTCGGCAGAATGAGAAGAAATAACGCCGGCTCAACCGGGCCATGTCCTCAGAGCGCCGTTGAAGACCTAACGCGGCGGAGCCGCAACCAAACAGGCAAGACCCAGGCACGCTGCAAGACCTTTCCGAGCACCTCTCAGGAAGGCAGGAAGTTAGGAAGGCAGGAAGGGGTCTGTTCGATGCCACCCTGAGCTCCGGAGATGACTGC
>JACPPM010000265.1 GCA_016191015.1 Acidobacteriota bacterium
GCTATTCTCATCGCACCCCTCCGGGGTGCCCGTAGGGGGGACCTTGCGCCCCGGGGATGGCACACCGGCCCCGCCGATCGGCCTCAATTGTCTGCGTCAGTCACAATTCGAATTCAACGATCCGGTCCGTGCCGTACTCCGAATCTCAGGAAAACCCCGCCGATGCCATCGCTGCTGCCGTGCCCCGCAACCTCAGGTATCGGCCCGTGGACGATCAAAAGCTGGTCGATGGCCTCGGAACCCCCGAGGGAAGTCCGAGACGGTGGTACTGCACCCGGTTCAGGAGCGCCGCCGAAGTCGACATCCTCGAAGCTCGCTGGCAGATCCAACGCCGGCAGTCGCCGACCCTCCTGCTGACACGGGCGCGACAGCGATTGGAGAAAGCCATGGCACTCGAGCCGAATGAGGCTTCATATCCCTGCGCGTTGGCAGGGGTTCACCGCTTTCAGGCCGAGTGGAACATCAGACAGAACGCCCTGGAAGACGCCCGGCGCGAGCTTTCCGAAGGCATCAACATGGCCAGGCAGGCTGTCGCGATCGATGTCAATCTCGCCGAGGGCGCCGGCACGATCGGAGTGCTTTCCCTTCTCCAGGCCCAGATCGAGCCCGACCCCGTGCGCAGGAGCGAACTGGCGCTGGCGGCGCGGCAGTCGATCGAGAAGGCGCTGGCCCTGAACAAATACCTGCAGCGTGAATACGCCGCGCCGCTGACGGAGGCTCGTGCGTTCACTTCGCGGTGAGCGCTGCGGCATCGAGCAGGACGGCAGGCTACGGCATCCGTATTTGTCTTGAGATACATCAGCGCCGACACCAGACGAACCCGGTGGCGGTGTTGGTCGATGCGCCACGGGAGTCCTGGGCATGGCGCTTCCGCCGATGGCCAGCGCAAGACCTCTTTTCTCCAGGCTGAGTTTCCGAGTACCGGACGGAACGATCACGAATCTGGAACTCAGCTTGACTCCGCTCGCTCACGCTCGCGGCTTTGTTGACACGATCGCGAAGTCGATCAGAGCCGCGACCGTGAGCGAGCGGTCTTGCTGCCATCCAAGTCCCAGCATGTCCTGCACTGAATTCCACATGCACGCCGTACACCGAATCTCAGTCTCCAGGGGGCGAACCTTGACACCTCTGTCCGGACATCCTATTTTGAACCCGTGTTCGAAGCTCAGTTTCCCGAAAATCTCGCGTCCAGGCCCCGTACCGCCAACCCCGGGGATGGCCGAGAGTGGCCCGGAGGGGTGCGGATTCCTCATTCTTACTACGTGGATAGTACTTCTGACAAGGGCCGGAAAAGCCAATCACCATGGCCAAGCCGCACGGATGGGGTCGATCCAGACCTCACATTCGACGGCTTGATGATCATCTGTGAGCCGGACCATCCCGTGCGAGAAGAATCATGATCAGGGTCTCCCGCCCCTGCCCGACGATGCTGTGTCTGCTCGCCTCGGCCATGCATCTCGCAGGAGTTGAGACCGATTCCCTCCCGACGGTGAAAGTCCTGTGGACATGGCCGGGAGTTGCTGACGCGATCGCGGTTGCCGACGGAGTCGTATACGCGGCCGGAGACAATCGCGTGACTGCGCTGAACGGCAGGTCCGGAGAACAGCTGTGGGCGCGAGAGTACCCAATCGAGTCCGCTGGATTCTCGATTCTCAGGATCACGGGCGACCGTCTAGTGGTGGGGATGGGGAGATCGGTGGTTCTGGCTGATCTGAAGAGCGGTGAGCTCAGGGCTATCGTGCCGGTGGGCCAGGAGATTCAGACCATCCAGGGTCCCCCGCTGGTGGTCGACACCTGGGACGGCGAGCGCTACCAGATTGTCAGCATCGATGAGAAGTCGGGTACGGTGCTGGCGCGCTGCGCGGAGTCTCGTGGGAGAGGGATCGCCGATTTCCGAGTGGCGGACGGGACGGTGATCGTGCTCGGAGACGATGAAAAGACAGTCGCCGGGCTACGGCCGAATGACTTCAAGGAGCTATGGCACACGTCGCTCGAAGAGGCTGGCCGTTTCGCCGTGTCGGAAGGGAGCATCGGGTTCCAACTCGGCCCCGCCGACAGCGAGACGGGATTCGTGATGATCGAAACACGCACAGGACACATCGTGCGTCGCTTGCCTGAGAGGGAAGGCGCAGGCCCTCTGGCCTCGGCGTTCGCCGGCCTCGGGCTGGAGGTGGATGTACGTTCCGCGGGCCTCGACCGGAACGGAGTTCTGAGCAGGTACGATCCCGCGACGGGAAAGGCGCTCTGGAGTGTCACACTCCCGGCCGGGCCAACGGGCGTCGCGCGGAGTGGTGACCGGCTGTCCATAGGCACAGGGTCATTCGCCATGGCCAGCACGGGGCGGGTCACTGTCCCCGTGGACGCCCTGACCGTTGTCGATTGGAATTCCGGACGCGTCGTGACGAGGGCCGTGAATCCGTACGGCATTGGCACGATGGATTCGCTCGTGGCCGAGGGCGACTTGCTCTGGGCTACAAGCGGTCATCAGGAGGTCGGAGTCTTCTGCCTCTCCTCCACCCAGGTTGATCCGCCTGAGAAGCTCTACGAGCTTCTCGACCAGCTCCTCCCGGGCCGCTAGCCCGACCTCTGCAGTTGTGTGGATATCAGTTTGACCATCAAGCACGATTGTGGAGATTTCGCCCACATCGGCGCGAATTCTAGCGAAGCGGCAGGTGGAGACCGAGTGGTTGCATGAGGATCTTCTGGTGGGTCGCGGCGCGAGTCATGCATCTCTTCCGTGAGTGAGGACCAAGGCATAGTCGCGGGGTCCTACCCTCGACGTCCTGTGCTCATGATAGGAGAATCGAACATGCGGCTGTTCTGGACAGTTGGCTCTGATCCTCCCGGCGTTTCCTCGAGATCTTTCGTCGGCTCCGCTTTCTTTCTTGTCTCAACTGCGGTTGTTCTGGGCGACCCAGGTCCGGCGAGGTTCGGTACCAGCATCGGCGACCGCCGCGCTACCTGGCCCTTTTCCGGTCGGAACCCAGCATCCTCACGTTCGACGGTTCTGGAACCCTCCCCGCCAAGTGCGCTCGGGGCACGTGGGTGCCCAAGGCCATCCCGACCACGGTGTCGGTTCGGAGTGACTTCGTACTCGAGAGTAAGGATCTCGTCGCCCCACGACTCACCAATGTTCCCAAGAAACTTGTCACGTCGAAGTATTCCACGAGGAACTTCTGCGACGACTGGATCACGCCGAGGAAGCAGGCACGATACCAGGCCCTCTGCGTCACCCTGAAACGGCAGCCCTTTTCTCTAGTCTCGCTCCACGATTCCCATCGATCCGAACCGAGTCACCGAACCGAGCCCCCCCGCGAGATCATGGAGAGCGTGGACACGCTCATCGGCGAATTCTCAGAGGTGGCCCTGACCGAGGAGCGGGTCGAGGAGTTTCCGCGGTAGCCGATCCACAACCAGCGGGAATACGCCGCGTCGCTGGCGGAGGCTCGTGCGTTCTCTTCGCGGTGAGCGCGGTGGGGCCAATTCCGGGCGTCCTATTCCGAGACGCCGATCAGCTGAGCCACTTTGTACGCCTTTTCCGCGTTAGAGAGCGAGACAGTTGGAGGTAAGTATCATGATTGATTCAATCAAGCCACCCGATTCCAGGACAGTAGTGCGGCCATCGACCACCCCAGCAGCCGCTGAAGCCACACAATCCGATGCGGCGCCACGTAGGCTCGCAGAGGGCAGCGCCGGCAACGCGGTGAATGACTCCTACGAGCGCTCGACGCCCTCATCTTTTGCGACGCTTGTGGAGGGGCATCCACCATCGCTGCGCGGCCCGGCCGGACCCGGCGAATCGGCCGCCGCGACCTCCCAAGGTTTCGGACCTGGATCGCCAGTCCGAAACGACACGGAACGTCGAGGTCGCGATCTGGTCCAACAAGCGCTCCGCAATCCGGCCGGAACCCGGGCTGACGTGCTCCGGCAGATGGAATCCTCCGGGATCACGGGGGATGACGATTTTTCACGTGGGTTCTGCAGCGGCATGACGGCCGATCAGCTGGCAGACTACGCATCCCAACCAGATGGCCGCGCCGTCCTTCAACAGATGCGATCACGGATGGAGAGCGGGTGGACCGGCTCAGACGACCGGCAGCAGATAGGAGCATTGACTGTGCGCTCCGGCGGGCGGAAATCCGCGGCGACAGCAACATTCGTTCTCCCGAAGCTCGGCAGGCACTCGAGCGTGCGATCAGCCGTCGTGATGGCAACGCGGAATGGGCCCGGCAGGTTCGCGAGCTCTCGACGAGCCAGGATTTCCGCGCACGCGACGAAGCGCTGCAGGAGCGCGCCGCCGACCGGATCTCGGCACACCCGGACGTTCGAGAGGTGGGCGGCGCCCAAAGGGAGCTCGCCAACAACCAGGGACTTTCCGACGAATTGCGGCAGATGCGGGCCGACCCGGCCTTCCAGGGACTTCGCCCACCTGACCGCCAGCGTGCCGTGATCAATGACATGATTCGCTTCGCGGAGACGCCGAGCTTTCGCGAGATGGAGCGTCAGGGTCGAGGACGCCAGGCACTCGGCATCATCGGCAACCTGTCCTTGCACGCGAGCTCGACCGGCAACGCCGTCGAACGGAACACAGTGGACTCGCTGGCGAGCGGCCGGACCAACATGGACATTGTCGACAATCAGACCCTCTTCCATTCGCCTGACGACCTCGCTCTGGCACATCCTGATAGCAACACCCTCGTGTTCAACGGACGGAGGGCGAATTCGCAGAGCCCGCGCGATGACCTTGCCGAAATCGCAGCGCATGAGGTCAACCACCTTCGCAACGGACCCACGACTGCCGGCACAGCGGAGCGCTTTCTCGACGAATATCGCGCCTATTGGACGGGTCGACAGGCCCGGGGCGGCTCCGGTCCCAGTGCGGCTGCCATCCGGGGGCAGATGGAAAACCTGGCCACGGACCAGGGCCGCGGCTCTCCGTACGACGGCACTCGCGATCGGTATCGCAGCGACCCCGGATTTCGGAACGTTGTGGACCGACTCGTGAGTGACGCGAACAGAAACCCACCGGTTCTTCACGATCCGGAAGAAGTACGACAGCTCCTCGCAGCGGCTCGGCCGCGAAACCCGGGAACTGCCGGCGGCTACCTCGACCGGCCAGGAAACGTCGACAACCATAACTGAAAGCAAAGAAGGAGCTCGTATCATTGGTCGGTAATCAGCAGCCGAACCGTGACAGGACCCCCTGAGTGAGTCCCGTCGGTCAGCAGGACAGTGCTCCCGATCCCGTAGTTCTCGCTGGCCATGAATGTCGTTGAGCACTCGCCGAGCAGATCGTTGTCGTCGCCCCAGTCCGGTTCGTCCTTGTCCCACGTTCCGACCTCGATGAAGAGATACGGCCCCAGACGATCACTCTCGAAGAGGGTCTTGTTCACAGGCACCAGGCGGCCATCGGCCACGCTCCCGAGTGAAATGCTCTGCATTGCGCACGGCGCAATCACCTCGCCCGGCCGGGCCGGATCGGGTCTCGGAACGGGGTGGTCGCAGACGCGCGTGAAGACTCGGATCTCGCCATCGCTCCAATCGCCGTTCTCGTCGATGAGAATCTCCAGGAGCACAACTTTGACCTTTCGCGTCAGCGGCGGAGTCTTCTGACGGCTCAGGCCGTACTCGACTCGGATATTCCCGTTCACCCGGCTAATCACGTCATTGGCCGCGGATCTGCGGTCGAGCTCGGACTTCGATAATTCACTGCTCCATCTTCCGAGATGCTCGATCTTGGCGGCCTCGGCCTTCTCCAGCATTCCGTCGATCAGCTCCCCCGCCGCCTGAATGGCGGCCGTCGAGTCGGCGTCGGCCAACTCCGCGCGGAGCAGGCTCGATGTGAACGTCTTCCAGCCTTTGTAGCAAAGCTCCCAGTCGAACTTCCCGTGGCCGCGATCGAAAACCGTCGGATGAGACCGCCCGCCTTCAACGGCCTCGAGCCGGAGAATTCCTTCGTCAGGCGGCGGAGCCTTTGTCGCGGGATCAATGGGGAGGAAGAGGAGCTGGGCTCGAGCGCGCGAGTTGAAGTTGTATTCGCCCGTAACGCGAATCCGATTGATACCCAGGCGCTCGAATCCTGTGATCGCGATTGAATCGGGAGGCCAGGTGTAGGCGCACGGCACTCGCCGCTCGGCCAGGATATCGCCCCGGTGGTTGCGCATCCGGATCCGCATCTCAACCGACTTCTGCGCGCGGTCGCCGGCGAACGAGACTCGGAATGTCCCGGTCTGCAACCCGCCTGCCTCACCGCACGCCAACGCCTGGAGCGGCAGCCCTCGGGCGGGCAGAGCCTCGCCCTTCGCATCGAGCAGCTCCGTGCCGATTCGGACCGCGCTCAGCGTGTCCTCCCTCTCCTGCTTGACCGGAAGCTGTACCTCCACTCGATTGCTGCGAAGCGATTCCCCCTTCTCGTTGAACGCCTTGATGGAATAGATGACGCGCTCCCGCGCGGCGGACTGACATCGGCCTCACGCGCGTCAGCGGCCGTGGTCTGCTCAAGTGCATCGCCACGGTACACTCGGAATCCGACTTCGCCGCTGGAGTTAGCCAGCCAGCTCAACCGGACACGCCCAGCGCGAATCGAAACGATCTCCAGCTCGGTCGGCCTGGCGAGCTGGCCGGCTGAACCCGGCCCTTTGAGTGAATCAGCCGGTGCTGCTGCCGATAATAGGGGCAGCAGACACATCAGTCCCCACACGTGCACGATCCCTCTGCACTTCATGAGTGACCCCCTCTTTCCCCCAGACGGGAGAAATGTGGTCCCTTCGATGACGAGATGACTCCCTCCACCGTCGCGCGACGATGGGCTTGAGTCAACCGCGGAGGGGGGGCGCCGGGCAAGGCTACGGCAAAGTCCCGGAAACCGCAGATTTCGCAGATTGACTCGCAGATGTCGCCGATTGCTTCGCGCCGACCCAAGAGTGAGGAGCAAGTTGCTCGTCGGTTGAATGCTGGAAAAATCTGCGTAATCTGCGCGGAAATCTGCGCCATCTGCGGTTCCACACGGAACGGCCTCGCCCGCGTCGGCGCCTCGACTTTGCCGCAGCCCTGGGGCGCCGGGGCCGCACGGGCCGAGCTCCGTGATCTTACCGCACCAGAATTCTTGGGATCCCTGGGTTCAAGCGGGCCAGAACCTCGTACGAGATCGAACCGAGCAGAGAGGCGATTCGGTCGGCATCCAGCGTCTCGCCGCCGCTCTTTCCGAGCAGGATGGCGTCGTCCGCCAGGCTGACCCCCTTGATATGCGTGACGTCCACCATGATCAGATTCATGCAGACACGCCCGCACACCGGTGCGCGTTTGCCACGGATGAGCACATAGCTGGTGTTCGACAAGCGGCGATCATAGCCGTCTGCGTAACCGATGGGGAGGACTGCGATCTTCATTCGCGTGCGCGCCTGATAGCTCAGGCCGTATCCAATGTGGTCGCCCTCATCGACGTGTTTGATCTGCACGGGATTCGTCCTCCACCGGAGGACCGGCTCGATCGACTTTGGCGTGAACGCGTCCGACGTCTTGAATGAAACGAATGTCTCGCGACTCGGCCAGTATCCGTACAGGGAAATTCCCAGACGAATGAAGGATTGGTGAGTCTTGGGGAAGAGCAGGGCGGCGGCCGAGCAGGCGCTGTGGAGCTCGTATCGGTCCCCACCGGCTATCTCGCGCGCCATCGTCGTGAACTGCTCGAACTGCCGCTCAGCGTACCTATGATCAGTCGTGTCCTCGATGTTGGCGAAGTGCGTGGAAAAACCGCGAAGTCGCAAGGCATCGTTCCTCCGAATCTGCCTGGCGAGGCGGGCGGCACCGGGCATGGTCAGTCCTAGGCGGTTGGTGCCGGTTTCGAGCTTGACGTAGATCGGCACGACACGGCCGAGCGCAGCGGCGGCCTTGGCGAGAGTCTGGACGGTCTCCTCCTCCACGACGACGAATCGTGCGTCGCACCGGCTGAGAACATTTTCTACAATTGTAGTATCATCGGGAATGTGCCCCATGATGAGCACGGGCTTCCGCGTCTCCCCCGCGATCTGCAGGGCCTCCTCCACGCTGTGCACGGCGAAGCCGCCGGCCACGCCCTCGAGCGCCCGGACGACCAGTTTCATGCCATGCCCATAGGCATTGGCTTTCACGACCGGGTAGACGTGGGATCGAGACCGCGCCGTGAGCCTTTGGAAGAATCGAAAATTCTTGAGGAGACCGCTGCGGCTGACCTCGATGACCGATGGGGCTGTAATTGCGCGGTCGTCTCTTGCGGCCATGAGTGGCGCGCTTCTCGCACCACCGGTTCTGAGCTCCTTCATCCTCGGCAAGGATATCATGCCCGACAAAGGTCCGACATGGCTTGCCACCCTCGCACCGTGTTTAGGCGCCTTAGCGCTCGAATCTTACCAACATGTTGTCAGCCGGGGGTGAGGGAACCGGCGTCCAAACCACCAAGACACGAAGGCACCAAGCCGCACCAAGGGGCAAAGCGATCCGCTTGGTGGGTCCTGGTGTCTTGGTGACTTGGTGGTATTGCGGATCTCGGCTGCGAGCGGAGCGAGCCTCTCATTCGAGGCGCAGCCGTCGAATGAGCATAGTGTCTGAGAAGTTGAGTGCTTCCATGGAATGGCAAAACTTTCGAGGTGGCGAGATCTTCCGGACTCCTCTCAGGAAAGCAGGAACGGAGCAGTCGTCTCGGTCGATCGGAGTGGCTCGGAAGGACGCTCCCACGCTCCAGGCCCGCGACGCGGGCCGGACTCTCTCACGCGCGGCGGAGGCGCATCTTTTTTGGTTGCGGCTCCGCCGCGTTAGGCGCCTTAGCGCTCGACTCCTGCCAACATGTTGTCAGATCAAACGGGGCCGAAGCCGAACAACCGCAGATTCCCTTCGCCGGCCGCGGCGTTATTCCGCTGCCGCTCGTAATGATCTCGCAGTTCCTGGCAACCCAAGCAGATCCGAAGAGGAAGGGCAAGGATTTGTCGTTCACTAGCCTGAATTCCTCCACAATGTTCTTTTGGTCCCAGCGGTCTGACTGATCCCGGTAGTAGAGCTTGACGCAGTGTTCGGTCGCATCGAGTGATAGCGGATTTTCGTGCAGCGGCGGGAGCTGCTCGGCGGCATTCCCCGATGCCTGCCGGAAGCGCGGATTGCGAACGAGACGTGCGTGCGCGAGTATCTTCTTGGCAAGCGGGGAACCCCTTTGACGAGGTAGCGAATCGCTATCGACCCAGGCGTCCATTTTGGAAAACCTTGTGTCGCTGGCACGCGGATACCTGTGCCGGAAGTGCGTGAGCTGGTCCGCGAGGGAATTCCGTTCGAAAGAATGGTCGCTGACTACTACCCCAATATCACCACTGAGGATGTTCAGGCGTGCGTGCAGTACGCTCTGGATGTGATCGAGGTTGAGGATATACACGTCGCGGTCTGACCACCGTGCGATTTCTCCTCGATCAGGATGTCTACGCTGCCACGGCGCGGTTCCTGGTCGGCATGGGGCATGACGTGCGAACGGCGCAGGAGGCCGGCCTTTCGCAGTCTCCAGACCGGGACATCCTGGAGGCAGCGCGCCGCGACTCCCGGATTCTGGGGACGCGAGACAGAGATTTCGGAGCGCTCGTGTTCCTGGGAGGCGCGTCAGAAAGGCGCCAGGTGGAGATGGGGACGCATTCGACACAGCTCACGACCCTGGAATGGTCATTCATCCTACCTGGCCGATTTTCATTTCACGATGTCCGGGTACAGCCTCCGTGCGCATTCGGGACAAATGCCATGGCTGAAATTGGCCTCGGAATGGTCTCTCACGTAAACTTCCACTTGCTGCCAGAATCCGTGGTCATCGCGAATTTTCTTGCAATTGGCGCATATCGGGATCAAGCCTTTCAGGGTCTTGATTTTGACCAAGGCGCCTTGCAGATCCTCGATCAGCGCCACATTTGTCTTCTCGGCCTTCTGCCTCTCGGAGATTTCGTTTTCCAATCGGGCGTTCTTGTTCTTCAGCTCAAGCGTCCGTACATCCACGAGCCGCTCCAGGAGACCCTTTTGGCGTCGCAGCTTCAGGGTGTAGAGGTAGATGGTCCCCACGAGTGCCGTACCACCACTACTGATCCATAGCAGGATGGCCCACAGGGTTCGATACCAAGGCGGGTGGATCCGGAAGGCATAGGTGCCCTCCTGCCCCTGGGTGCCGTACAGATTCTTAGCCCGCACCCTGAAGCGGTAGCTGCCTTCGGGGATGTTGGTGTACTCCTTGAAAGCGCTCGTTCCCCACTCGCTCCAGTCCTTGTCGAAACCCTCGAGAAGGTACTGGAACCGGGTCGTCCCGGGCTTCTCGTAGAACGAGGCCGAGAACTCGAAGGACAGGGCGTTTTGGCTGTAGGGCAATTCGGGTATTTCGTCCTTGCCCTGGGCGCTCTGGAACACCGTTCGCTTGGATGAGAAAGCTGTGCCTTCACGGCCGTGGGTCCCCTCGAACACCAGGCGGTTGGTCTTGGCCACCACCTTCCGGATCAGGACCTCGAAGCCCTGGTCATAGTCCTTCGAAGCCCAGGGATCCACGCGATAGAGCACTTTCCCTGGAAGCCAGACGCCGCCGTTAGGGTGGACATAGACCTTCTGATTCACATCCAGCGGTGGGAGCCCTTGAAAAGGCCGATTGATCACCTGGAACTGTCCATCCGTGACCGGAATGGCCCAGACCATCCCATCGGAGGTGCTGAAAAAGAACCCACCCTTCCCGTCAGAAACCATGGCTCTGAGCGTTGTGGGTGGATCGCTGAACGCTTTTCCCAGGACTAGGTCGGGCGAAAAGCGCGTCTGGTCGGGGCCTTCGGCATTCCATGGTTGGATGGCAGCGCGGAACAGGCCCTTGGGGGACACGACGTAGAGGGTCGTGCCATAAAAGCTGGCAAGAAGGTCAGTGAGCCCCGGCAGCCCCTGTTCTGGCCCCAACGAATGTACCACCACGTCGGTGGGCTTGCCACCGGAGAAATGGGTCCGCAGCAGTCCTTTGGCGTCGGTGCTCAGCCAAAGGTCGCCCTGGGCATCCTCGGTAATGCACCGGATGTTCTCCTTGACCCCATCCACCCTCCCCACCAGGATCCACTGGCCCGATGCGCGCTTGAATACGTCAAGTCCTCCCAGGAGACCCACGAACAGGTGACCCGGCCACCGCCTAGAGGTCCCCAGCGAGAGGGCGTAAGAGGGGACCGGAACATTGTTGACCTTTTCGCCCAGGATCCGGCATAGCCCACCGGCAGTGGCTGCCATGAGATCCCCTTCCACCTCCAGGAGCTGCCAGACCTCGCGGGGGCTGTCCTTGAGAGCCACGTACCTCGGCAGATCATCCTTCAGTGTGTAGCGGTAGGGAACTTGGACGAATAGGTTCTGGAAGGTGCCCACATATTGGCGTCCCTTGTGGGAATACGTGGAAATGGAAAGGCCATCGATTCCGTTGCGGGCTCCGAAGAGGGATTGGGGAACACTCCATTCTATGTGGGAGATGCCAGCGATGCTGGAGGCCCACAGGTTGTTCGAGCGATCCACCTTGAGCCCCGTCACAGTGTTTTCCAGGAGACCCCCATCCTTATTGATGGCGCGAAGGATCTTTCCCGTCCGATCAAAGGTGATGATGCCCGCCTTTATCGTGGCGATGGCAAACGCATCTGGCCCCAGGGGCACGAGCCTGTACAGGGTGGCCTGGCTTTCCTTCAACAAGGCATCCAGCTCGGTTGGGAATGCCTGAACCATATCCGTGGGGGCGGGTCGTGTGGTGTCGTAACGCTGGGAGGTCTCATCCCAAAGCGCCGAGAGATCGATGCGGCGGAAATCCCCCGTTATCCGCCCCACCAGGAGTTCGTTGCGGCTGAAGGGCGCAAGGGTGACGTGCTTCCCGTTGTAGACGCCTGCCAGCTGGGGAATGGGCACCACCTTGTCTCCATCCAGCAGGCAGATGCCTTTTTCGTGATCCGCGTAAAACAAGGTTCCATTGAGCACGCAGGCCTGGGAGGTTGAGTACTTGCCGAGGAGGGCCGTGATCTTGCCACCGTGGTAGCGGAAGATCCTGCTCCGGGTCAGGAAGTAGATCCCATCTGCACAGCTCTCCACCTGCCACACATCGTTGAAGGCCCCTTCGGCCTTGGGGATGGCCTCCCTGAGGGATACCGCGGAGATCCGGCCGGTGGGCGATACGTCCAGGTATCCAAGGTCGTCGTTGGAGCCGTAGTAGATCGTTCCATCGGGTCCAGAGGCCAGGCCACGGACAAAGGTATTCCCTGGCACTGGGATGAGCTGCCAGCGCAGGCCATCGAATTCCAGGATGCCATTGGAATTGCCGAAGTACATGACGCCCCGGCGATCCTGCACCGCCGCCCAGTTCTGGCTAGCGGCTTTGTACTGCTCAGTTTCGTAGTTGGTAATGAACGGCGCCCCCAGATCCGGCACCTGGGCTCTGGCCAAGTTACAAAGGATCAAACCTAAGAAGGCGACTTTCCAAACCATGCTCGACTCCGAAGAGACGCAAACGGTTCCATCGACCAACCGCGACAATGGGCCCAAATCGGGGAATCAGTTCTAGCCGATTTTCAAACGGCCTTCCCTCAGGGCAAAGTCCATGGAGGTCACGGTCTGCCGAAGCGTCTCTTCTCCGGCGGGAAGACGGGGACCCTCCTCAGGGAAGCAGGACGGCGGCAAAGTCGAGGCGCCGCCTCGGGCGAGGCCGTTCCGTGCGAAACCGCAGATGGCGCGGATTTCCGCGCAGATTACGCAGATTCTTCCAGCATTCAACCGACGAGCAACTTGCTCCTCACTCTCGGGTCGGCGCGAA
>JACPPM010000258.1 GCA_016191015.1 Acidobacteriota bacterium
GGGCAAAGCGATCCGCTTGGTGGGTCCTGGTGTCTTGGTGACTTGGTGGTATTGCGGATTTCGGCTGCGAGCGGAGCGAGCCTCTCATTCGAGGCGCAGCCGTCGAATGAGCATAGTGTCTAAGAAGTTGAGTGCTTACACGAAATGGCAAAACTTTAGAGGGGGCGAGATCTTCCGGACTCCTCTCAGGTACGCAGGAAGGGAGGAATGCAGGAACGGAGCGGTCGTCTCGGACGATCAGACTGGCTCGGAAGAACGCTCTCACGCTCCAGGCCGCGAAGCGGGCCGGACGCTCTCACGCGCGGCGGAGACGCAACCTTTTTGGTTGCGGCTCCGCCGCGTTGGGCAGGGCCAACATACATGACTGATGGGCACGCGACGTCGTCGTTGGGCGTCCTCTTGCCATTCTGTTGTCTGTCATGCGTTCTGCTCCTGGCGGAGGAAGCCTACTCGCAGGATTCCCGGAACAGGACAGGGCAGTACGTTCACGAGCTGTGGCGCACCGAGGACGGGCTGCCAGTGAACTCGGTGCAGGCGATTCGTCAAGCCCGTGACGGATACCTGTGGATCGGCACCCAAGAAGGCCTCGTTCGCTTCGACGGCGCCCGCTTCACAGTGTTCGATTCGGCGAACACGGCCGCCATCACAAACAACTATTTCACATCTCTGCTCGTGGATCGTGAGGGCGGCGTATGGGCGGGAACCTTCGGCGGCGGCGTGGTGCGCTATCGGCACGGCGCTCTGGGGGCGCAAGAGCTCGCTGGCAGCCCGAAGAACCGGCGCGTCCGATGCCTGTACGAAGATAGTCGGGGGTCGGTGTGGATCGGGTCCGACGCCGGACTCACTCGCTGGCTGGACGGCAAGGCCACGACCTTTGACGCGAAAAACGGTCTACCAGGAGGCGCAGTTACGAGCCTCTGCGAAGACCGGGACGGAGACTTGTGGATCGGGACGAGAACGGGTGGCCTGAGCCGGCTCAGCGGGGCGGGATCTTTCGGGGTCGTCAGCCCGGAGGGGTTCCCCGCCGCCCGGTCGATCCTGTGTCTTGCTGCGGACAAAGCCGGCCGCATGTGGATTGGCACGGGCGGCCATGGACTCTGGTGCTACGAGAACGGTCGAGTCAGGGGGTATACGATCGCAGATGGGTTGCCGGACAACGCGGTCAGATCGCTTTGCGAAGACAGAGAGGGAGGGATCTGGATCGGGACCGACGGCGGCATCTGCCGTTTTGCGGGAGGGGGGTTCTCACGCTACGCTACAGGTGATGCGATCGATGCGACCGTTGTGCTAGCCATTTGCCAGGACGTCGAGGGGAGCCTGTGGGTAGGCACGCTTGGAGCTGGCATGCATCGCCTCCGGCGGAGCCTCTTCCTGACCTACGGACGGCGCGAGGGGCTTTCTCATGACAGTACCACGTCGATCTACGAGGACCGATCGGGCAACGTGTGGGTCGGGACGGCCGGAGGAGGGCTGAACAGGCTGAAGGACGGAGAGCTCACGACCTACACGACGAAGAACGGACTTCCTAGCAATTTCGTTCTCTCTCTCTGGGAGGACCTCGAGGGAACACTTTGGGTTGGGACCACCGCCGGGCTGAGTTGGCTCAAGAACGGCGTGATCGGGAAATTCGATTCCACGCAATCGCCGGCAGCCATGACGATCTCCGCGCTCTACGTGGACCGGGAGGGCTTTCTTTGGATCGGGACGGCGGGGGGCGGGTTGCTGCGTTACAGAGATGGGCAAATCACGGCCTACGGCCGGGAGCAAGGCCTCCAGAGCGATTCAGTATGGGCTATCCATCAGGATCGTGAAGGAACGCTGTGGATCGGCACAATGGGCGGTGGGCTCAGTAGGCTCGCCCGTGACACGATCAGTTTCGTCGGCTCGACGGACGTGATCGGCGGGGATATTGTCTTCGCCTTCCACGAGGATAGTGCGGGGGCCATGTGGATAGGAACGAACGGCGGTCTGTGCCGTCTTCAGGGCTCCACGATAACTAAATACTCAACCAGGGATGGGCTTCTGAGCGACACGATCTTCCGCGTTCTGGAAGACAGCCATGGCAACCTCTGGATGAGCTGCAGCAAGGGTATCTTTCGCGTCAACAAACAGCATCTCCTTGACCGCGGAGCCGGCCGGTCCGGCTCGGTCGTCTGCATCGGCTACGACACTGCTGACGGGTTGAGGAATGTCGAGTGCAACGGAGGTACCCAGCCCGCGGGCTGGCGCGACACTCGTGGTCGTCTCTGGTTTCCGACCAATGGCGGTGTTGCTGTGATCGACGCCGAAGGTATCGAAACCAATCGGGTCCCCCCGCCCGTTTTCATTGAAGAAGTACTCATCGACCAGAGGCGAGTCGAGTCGACCGGTACCATCTCGATATCGCCTGACAGCAGGAGTTTCGAGCTCCACTACACCGCGCTCAGTTTGCTTGTGCCACGGAGGGTCCGCTTCAGGTATTTCCTCGAAGGCTTCGACAGAGAGTGGGTCGATGCGGGTGCGCGGCGGGCCGCGTACTACACGAATATCCCGCCCGGACGTTATCGTTTCAAGGTTGTCGCATGTAATAACGATGGGGTCTGGAACCGGACCGGGGCGGCCTTCGAGCTCTCACTGCCTCCACACTACTACCAAACGTACTGGTTCTACGGCCTTTGCGCTCTAGCCACGGCCCTGGCGACAGGCGTGGCACACCGCCTTCGAATCAGGCAGGTGCAAGCGCGTGGAAGAGCCTTGGCCGTCAAAGTCGACGAGGCCCTGGCCCATATCAGGATACTGAGAGGGATGTTGCCGATCTGCGCGTCGTGCAAGAACATTCGAGATGACAAAGGCTATTGGAATCAGATCGAGATGTACATCCGGGACCATTCCGAGGCTGAGTTCAGCCATGGGATCTGCCCGGACTGCATGAAGAAGCTCTACCCCGACTTCGTCGAAAAACGGGGATCGGAAGACGCTCCCGAAACGCCTTCGCACGATCAGCAGTAGCGACCCGTGCGCGCCAGGATAGGACCTTTCACCAACACCGATTTCCGGAAACGCGTGTAGGACAAGGATCTGCGGTCCATCATTGCAGCGTCCATTGTCTTCCTGATCTCCGCTGCCACATGTCGAACCGACGGGCACAGGGTCGGGCCGGCGCAGGAGCTGGCCGGGGAGGTCGTGACGCGCGTCATCTGGCACGAGAGATAACCCTCAACCTCCTCCCGAAACGCCGGGGCGCGGCCTGGAACGCAGCCCTGACGGAGGGGACGGAGCTCAATCCGAACCGTTCCGGTGCCCGGCCGGGTCCTGCAGAAGCGCGTTTCCCGGATGGAGGTCGAATGCGCGGACCCGCCGATCCAACCGCGGAGTCCAGTCGAGTCCCGACCTCACCGCATAGAGATTGAAGAACTGAATGATCGGTAGTAGAGGGAGATCCTCGTGGACCTCCTCCATGACCTCGTCCAACAGCTTCTGACGCTTCTGGAAATCGATGGTCTGGTTCGACATCTCGATGAGGTGATCTACAGTCGGATTGGAATAGCCGAAGTAGTTGAAACCGCCGTATCCGTTGTGCCGGGAGTGTACCAAGGCGTCCAAAACATCGGAGGCGTCACCGGTTCCGGCAGCCCAGGAGAACAGGACGAGAACATTTCCGCCTTGCCACCATTGTCGAGAAAAGTCCGTCCACGGAACCACGGACGGGTGGACGCGTATGCCAACCTGGGCGAGCTGCACCGCAATCTCTCTCCCCACGCTATCGAGGGACTCCGGCAGCAGCAGCTCAGTCTCGAACCCCTTCGGCCAATCTGCCTCCCGAAGCAGTCGTCGCGCCTCCTCCGGATCATGGACGAAGGGCGTCAGCGCTTTTGAATAGCCAAAGACTCCAGGGGGAACGATCTGGTCCATGCCCGCTCCCATCGGTTCATGCTTGGCGATCCTCCCCGAATCGATCGCGAGGGAGATCGCCTTTCTGACGCGAACGTCCGAAAAGGGACTGCTCTTGTCGTGAGCAAACCCGAGCATCGTCACAGCCAAGCCAGTGCGCGTCAAGACCCGTACATCCTTCTGCGCCTGTCCCCATCTCCAATACTCTTCAGGGAATCGCGCGACGAGGTCGGCCTTGCCACTTGGCACCGCCAATGCTCGTTCCCGATTGCCCGGCAATGACAGGATCGTGACCCGATCAAACGCCGGTCGCGGTCCCCAATAGCGCTCGAACCGCTCTGCCTCGACCGTGCCACCAGGCGTGCCGGAAACGAAGCGATACGGGCCTGTCCCGACGGGATGTTCGATCGCGCTCCCCCCGGCATCCCTCGGCACGATGTCGACGAATGCCAACTTGTTGAGGAGAACCGGCGAGGCGTGGTTCGTCACGACCTCAACGGTGCTATCGCTCACGGCATGGACGGTCCGAATCGACTGGAGGTAGTAACCCATCGTGGAATTCGGCATCTCTTTGGCGCGACGTATGCTCGACACAACATCCGGCGATCCAAATGGCCGCCCATCATGGAACACGACTCCGGGACGAAGATAGAACCTCCAGACCGTCTCGGTCACGTTCTCCCATCGAACCGCGAGCTCAGGTTGGACGTCCAAGTCGGGTCCAAACGCAACCAGCTTGTTATAGAAGTGTGCGAGTGTCGAATATGTCGACTCCTCGTCATGAAGGTAGGGGTCAAACGTAGTGGCCGAAGTAATCTGACCTATGACGATGTGGCTCGACGGCTGAGGTGGCATGTTCCTCCTGCACGAGGGAGCGCTCGCCAACACAAGCAGGACCGGAAATGACAATTGAGCACGGCGCAGCCGCTTCCCGGGTTTGGTCCACATGGCCCTTTGAGAAGAACATAGCGCGATTCACGCGCAATTGGAATAGTGGGATGACGGAATGATCGACGAAGCACCGGACCGATCTGTCGAGAGCCTTGTCCCCCCAAGGCTACGGCAAAGTCACATTGTAGCCAGAAAGAATGCAGAAAAAGAGTGCAATGATGTCACGTGTGTGAAGTTCGATTTCTCGCAGGCAAGAGACTTGATTGATCTGGTCGTTGGTCTGGGAAAAGCACACTTATGGATTGTGATAGGTTCACCTTCCCGTTACAGATTCACCGATGGAAGACGAAGGAACACTGGCAAGGAAGAGAGTGAGGAGACGCGCCACTTCCGTATCGCCACCATAAACGCTCAGAACAAGGAAACGGGCATCGGGGAGTTTCTGCCAGGCAATCTGGATGACCTCGACTCCACTCATGTCAGGGAGTCGCAGGTCAACCAGGATGACATCTGGCTTGTGCTGGTCAATCAGCTCGATCGCGTCGGGTCCGGCGCCGGCCACCACGTGTAGTGGGGACGCCAATGGCGACAGCTCGATGAGCACCACCGATATCCTCTTCCTCATCAACTACCTCTTCGCCGGCGGCGGAGCGCCCGCGTCGTGCTGAGGCCAGGGACACGTCTACAGCGACCCAACGACTGCCATCATCGAAAGGAGTTAGCAGGAATGAGAAACGCCGCCGGCCTTGTCCTTCGGCTTATCACGGTCGGTTTGATTCTGGTTTGCGGAAGTGCGTCGTTGACCAGAGCGCAGGATTCCGCCGAGGAGCGCTCATTGGACCTTAGTACGATGACATCAGGTCATCGAGGTCCGATCTTGGAGTCAGGATACTTTCAGGGAGGATGGACTCGATGCGAGGATCAACTGCAGCGCTCGGTGCGTTGGTGCGTGGAAGGATGGGAGGATGGGGGTTCGCGGGTATCTCCCTTGGCCTCGCCCTGACTCTGGGGGATTCGGCCATGGGCCGGGAACTCTTCCCGGGCCTGGCAACACAAGACCCGGCTGGAAATACGACGACCGTCCGGATGCGGATTCGCGCGTCAGATACGCGTGCGGCCCTTCCGGCGACCATCACCGTCCGCGCCTACTCCGTCGAGGAAGACGAGGCAAATCGGGAGCTGGTCGGAACGGCGGCCGTGAGCCTCCAGCCAGGGTGGACCGCCGGCTCACTGGCGCCAGGGCTTGTCTACCTCTTCTCGGTTGAGTCACCGGGCTACAAGCCCCTCTCGAGTTGGTTCCAGCTCGGGCCCGGCGACGTTTTTTCAAACGAGGTCCTGCTCGATCCGGTCGCCCAGACTCCCTACTTGACGGCCGAGGCGTTGAGCTCCGCCAAGCCTGAGGGAACAGCAGTCCTCCACGGCTTCGTCTATGACGCCTCCTCCAGCGCCCCGCTCGCCGGGGCCGTGGTTTCTCTAGAAGCCTCGGGAGTGCAGGTGCACGCAGACGACAAAGGATACTACCGTCTCTTCTATCCGCAACCTGAGTCGAGATTGCCCGGCGACATTCCTCCATTCGATGACCTGACCTTCGTCTCTCCCGGCTACGGAACACACAGGGAAATGACGGTGCCACTCGATGGCGACGATATGTTCTTCCCGATGGACTTGGTGGCGGGTGGCGGTGCGACGCAGCACGCGGCCACAACGGCTGATGATCTCGAAAGGCTGAAGGAGACGCTCGCGCACGATCAGCCGGCCGTGAGCGCGCCCGAGACAGAGGCCCAAATCCTTGCGCCACTGCCGCCCGCACCCGAGCTCTGGCAGATGTCGCCGCCCTCCTCCATCCGAGTCGCCACCAGTTCACCTCCGACGTGCACGATCACAACTCTCACCCTCGAGCGATACGTCGAGACTGGACTCGATGATGAGTGGGGCACGGGGACCCTGCCCGGACATGCCCTGAGAGCGGGAGCGATAGCCTACCGGGCCTTCGGTGCCTACTATGTCCAACATCCGCGGAGCTCGTGCTACGACATCTGTAGTGATGTCAACTGCCAGAAGTGGGGGGCTGCCTCGTACACGGCCAGGATACAGGCCGCGCAGGCCACCGCGGGCATCATGCTGCAGGCCAGCGGCAGCATTTTTTTCGCTGAGCAAACCACCGAGGGCAATAGAGACCATTGCAGTGATGGGTTCACGGGCTCGCCCGATTGGGGCTGGCCCTGTATGACCGATGCGGTCTGCGCCGGCAAGACACCTCTAGGTCACGGGAGGGGAATGTGCCACCAGGGAGCTATCCGCTGGGCGCAGAACCGGGCCAAGAATTGGGTCTGGATCACCAACCACTACTACAACGACAACTACAACGAAAACGGCAGTGGCACCGGGCTCCGGATCGCCACGATGACCACGCCTCTCAGGCTGTCCACAGGCTCGGTCTCCGCGACGCCGACATCAGTGAACTTCAACGATACGCTCACGATCAGTGCCAACGCCAACAACGTGGCGGGATCGGAACACAACCGGGTCTTCCTCACGGCCCAGCTCTGCAGCGGCGGCGCCTGCTATCGAGATTCTTCGAATGACAAAAAGATCGTCCTGGCCGCCGGCGCGACCAATGTGGCCGTCACGCGCCGATTCACCGTACCATACAACACGCCCGGAGGTGTTTACGACCTGGAAGTTTCGCTCTACTATGACGTGAACGGCGACAACCTCGTGGGCGGCACGGACCTCCTCCTCGACAAGGTGACACTTCCGACCGCCATCACCGTAGTCAACAACATCGTGGCGCTCGTCCCCAGCGCGCCGGTGGCCGGGACCGTCAGCTCTCCCATCTTCTACGGCGACTGGCAGTACTACAGTCTCGACGTGCCGGCCGATACGAAGATCTGGAGCGTGAACCTCACCGGACTTAGCGCCAATGCCGACCTTTACTACCATGAGATCGCTCCCCCCACGGCGAGCGCGTTTGAGATAAGGTCTATGAACCCCGGCACATCCAATGAACAGATCCTCGGCGATCTCGCGGGCCGCCACTACTATGGGGTCGTGAACGCGGCCACGAGCGGGTCGATCTCGTACACCATCAGCGCCACGATCACGCCGTGGCCTAGCATCTCCGGCAGGGTGACCGTCAATGGCGTTGCACTGGCCGGTGCCACGGTGCACGCCTATGGCCCCGTGTCGCTGACGGCGACGACTGACGCCTCGGGCAACTATGTGCTTCCCCACCTCTTCGACGGGACCTACTCGCTGTGGGTGACCAAGAACGGGGTGAGCATGTGTCCGGCGTGGACCCAGAGTGTGCTGGTGCAGGGCCTGAGCGTGAGCGGCGTGGACATGAATTTTACCTCCATCGGAAACCCGAACGCGCCCGCTGCGAGCGTGGCTATCCTGGTCGACGAGAGCTCGAGCCTGGGCCAACAGGCGTTCAACGACGAGATCGCCGCGGCGAAATCACTCGTGACGCTTCTTCCCTCCAACGCCGCGATCGCAGCGTACGTCTTCGACGGCTCGGTCAGGCAGATCGCGTCGTTCACTACGAACAAATCCACGGTGACGAACGCGCTCTCCAGTGTCATCTACAACGGCGGGAACACGGCGCTATACAACGCGATCTACACGGCCTCCAGCAACCTGGGAGCACTCGCAGCGCCGCGCTATGCGGTCGTGATGACAGATGGGAAAAACAATGTCACCGGTGGGCGAACCAAGACCGACGCGATCAACAGAGCCAACCTCTACAACGTGGACGCGTACACTGTGGGCTTCGGCCCTGGCATCGACGCAGTGGTGCTCCGTGACATCGCCACCCAGACCGGAGGGGCGTATTATGAGGGGACGGACTCTCGGGCCTTGGACCTGATCGCGGGTCAGATCGCGGCGACCCTAACGTGCCGGTGAGTCAAGTGGTCGAGCTCGAAGCCGATTGCGGGCCGCTACCTTGTCGCCTCGGTCGACTCGGGCAACGAGGTCAGCGAAGGCAACGAAAACAACAACACTGTTCCAGCGAAGATCCCCCAGTAGTCCGCCCCCGGCGGGCAACCTGTACCAAAGTACAATGACGGAATCGCTCCCCCGGTCTATCTTCTTCTGCAGAGACAGAACGGGCGTACCACAACAGACGCAAAGGAGGATGCCATGATGAGACCCCACGCCAACCCGATTCACCACTGGGGCCTTTCGGGGCTCGTGATTCTTCTTTTCTCGCTGTCAGCACCAGCTCGGGAAACCGGCCAGGTTCGGCCTGAACCGGACGGGAGCCGGATCGAGGGATCGGCGCAGTCCTACTCGGAGGATGTCCTGGCGTTCATCGACGGCACATGGCTGTCGCATGCAGCGGGACTTCCGGACCCGAGCGAGACCGTTGATACACTTCGCACTTTTCTCGATGTCATGGAGATCGTCAACTCGTCGATCAAGGAGCGGATCTTCGAGGAGCGGCCGCAGGCCCGCGACTCGACAAGTGCCGAGCAGGAGCTCTATGGAGCGGCACTGCGACTGGAGGATGCGCAGCTCATGACTCCGGAGAGCCGGAGTCTCGCCGAGGGCCTCGGGCGCGTGTACTTGGAGCTCTTCGCACGCACGGAGAACTCGACCTACCTGCTCCAAGCGGAGGATGCCTTCCTCTCGGCCGAGGAACTGGGCATGGCGCATGCGGTCAACGGCGAACCACACTACACCGCCGAGCTCGCTGACGTCTTCACGATCCTCGGAGACCGCGCTGGATTGGACCGGTACTTCGAGGGCATCCTCGCAAAGTACCCGCTCGTCTACATCGCGAACCTCGACTACGCCCAGGCCCTGGCCAGGACCAACGACGGGCGCGCCGAGTCATTCTATTCGAAGGCGATCTCACTTCGGCCACAAGGCAACTTCAACAGCGTCGTCTTCTACGCCGAGTACCTCCTGGACCGGGGCGAGGATCAGGCGGCGCTGGAGCTGCTCCAGAGCACGTTGACGCCCGAAGAGGACCACGCCTACTATCCCCATTTCCTCAAAGGTCTCTCTCTCGAAAGGCTGGCTCAGCCAGAATCTGCGGGCAGCGAATACAAGCTCTTCCAACGCTTCAACGACATCCCGAAGATGTCGATCGACAAAGGTGGCCAGGACGTTCCCTTCCAGCAGGAAGCACTCTTTCGACCGGCCGCCAGATACAGGATACAAGGCAGCGAGCTGCAGCGCGGAATTCGATTCGAAGAGCAGGCTATGCAACCGCTCGATCACATCGGAGTGCCAGACAGCGTGTGCCCCAGCCCCCAAACCTGGGAATGCAAGGCCCGGTACTATGCCGTGAAGACACTGAACGGGGAGGCCAGGGATTTGCCGGAGGGGAGCTACAGAGCGGTGGGGTGGAGTTTCAGAGCCAGAGCTGTGTGGCTAGCGGCATGGCGGGAATGCCCGTACCGGTGCTATTGCGACGGCCCGCACGCGAACGGTGTGGGCTATACGACCGGCAATCTGGACAGCCTGTACAGGCGGTACTACTACGTGATCGATCAACCACACCAGTACGTTGGTCTCGGGAGCGGCAACTACAACGATCCGGTCGCAAGACAGGTTTGGACCGATGTATTCAATGGCGCTGTTCCAGACCCGACCACAGGACTATGCCTGGATCGCAGAAGTCGCTACGGAAGTGCGTGCGAGGGCTACTGCCAGAGCAGCACAATCTGGTTCTACATCGACACGATCGGGCGGGCCACCCAGTTCCGCGCCGGAGTGCTGGTCAGGCACTATCCGACGCGCAGCCTTTGCTGGTGGACACAACTGGACCCGAGCTCGACTCCGAGCGACAACATGTGTTGCGGGATAGGTACATGTTGGAGCTCCTACGGAGTGGTATGTCCTCGGTATGGGTATCTCTACTGCAATTGGGGCGGAACGTGCTTCTCTTGTCCGAGACAGGGGTGGAGGTGGGGTGCTGACAAGGGCAACTTCTTCTGGAGGCCCAGGGATTAATGAGAAGAACTCATCTGACTCGCGGCAGGAGGAGGCTCCGATGAGAGGGCAAGTGCGGATCCTATTGGCGGTGCTGTGCGTCTCGCTCGCCGGAGCGGCAGGGCCATCCCGACCGGCAACCAAGGCGAGTGTAACCGCTTCCGAGGATCGGGAAGTGTTGATTGTCGGCGAAGAAAAAGTCCGCGAATCCGACTTGATTGCCGGGCTCCCGCAGGAGAAGCGGCAACAGATCGAGCGGGCGATTCAGGCGCGCGAGGAGGCCGAGCGGCAGGCTCTCCGGGATCTCTTCGGAGAACGTTACATTCAACAGGAGATGGAGCGTCGCGGGATCACCCGCGACGCTCTGCTCGCAGATGAGCTCAGTCGCAGTCGCGGAAACTTCAGCCCCCACGAGAGAGGAGAGATCGCCCGCCTGAGTCGCGAGATCAGCACGGCAGAGCAGGCGGGACTTGATGCCGTCATCGAGAACAAGCTGCTGGAGCAGGCAGCGAGGCGCCAGGGCATGTCGGTCGAGGCGCTGCTCGCGGCCGAGGTCGAGAAGAAGGTGGACCCACCGAGCGGCTCCGAGATCCAGCTCGTTGTGGACTATGAGGAAAAGCTGCGAGGCGGCTGGCGATCGCGCGAAGAGCTGGCGAAGCAGGCGGCGAGCTCACTGCGGGACCTGCGGCTGGCCCGGCGGAGGCAGGAGTTTCTTGCGTCGCTCCGGGCCGAGACGCCTGTGCGCGTCCTCATCGACTCGCCGCGGGCCAACGTGGCACCCGACCCCGGCCGCATGCGAGGCGCCAAGGACGCACCGGTGCACGTCGTGGTGTTCTCGGACTTCGAGTGTCCCTACTGCGCGCGGGTGGAAACGGTCCTGAATCAGGTGAGTAAGAAGTACGAGGGTAAGGTCGCGGTCACGTTCCGAGACTTCCCGCTTCCGATGCACACGTCAGCGGAGCAGGCCGCCGAGGGGGCGAACTGTGCCGGCCTGCAAGGGAAGTACTGGGAGTACCACGACGCGTTGTTCGCGGACCAAGCGCACCTGTCACCGCCAGACCTGCGCAAGCGCGCCGAGACCCTGGACCTGGACATGGGACTCTTCGATGCATGCATCGAAGCTGGCGAGACAAAGCCGAAGATCGCCCAAGACGTGGAGGATGGGGCCGCCAGCGGCGTGGCCGGCACGCCGACGGTTTTCGTCAACGGCCGCCTGATCGATGGTGCGCCGAACATCGAGAGCATTTCGAGATTGATCGATGAGGAATTGCGAAACCGCGGCATCCCTGTCGTCCCGGCCACATCTGCAAGGCTATCCGGGAGGGCGGAGTAACGCCTCAGCGGAGCGGGGCGACTGTCCATCCTTGAACCAGATGTGGGCAAGTCCCCTTCCGGTCCAACGCAAAGACGCAAAGACGCAAAGCCACCAAGATCGGTCCAGAGCTTCTTTGCGCCTTCGCGTTTGAAAGAGTCTCGATCAGAGCCCATATCCCCTCCTCGTCACAATCCAGCCGATCACCCCCGCACGACTGAGGCATGCAGGGCGGTGACAAGATAGCTACGTTCGCAGAGACCGCGGCCCGATCTACGTGGCATCACAGCCGGGTTCGGGCATGTATCTGGAACATGTCGCTGGCGGCTGCGCACACCGCGCGTGGAACGTCCATGAACCCGATGCCGGTCTCCGCCTTTCGGGGGATGACGCTAGGCTCTTGGTGCTCTATATAGTGCCGCAGAGAGAGAGACTCGGAAATGAACTGGTGCCGTTTGGGCTGGACGGCGGCTCTGCTGGCCGCGCTCTCGGCCCCGATTGCGAGTCCTGAAGATGACCGGCCATCCCAGAAGCGAATCGAGACTGGTGCAGGGACACGGGAAGCGTGTGAGATGGACGAACCCTGGGACGGTGCTCTGACGACGTACTACCCCTGGGTGGCTCGATCTTATAGACTCCCTAACACTTTGCCCGAGCTGACAAGCTATGAGGTATCGGCGGGTGAGCTACATCTCTTCACCGGACATGGAGGGACAGAAGATCATCCAGACTGGGCCGTGTATCATTCGTTGGTCTCTCTGGCATTGGACCCCATCCTGCCGGAAGGAAAGGCGCTGACGGTTGAGGTTCGTGAGGTAAGAACCGAGTACGCTGGTTGGGGACAAGTTGCCGGAGCGCACATATTGCTTGAGCCGACCATCACTCGTATCATGATAACAGGGACGGGCGCCCATACTATCGATCTTGAATCCAATCTGCCACCGGGCAGCCCACTGACTGGAATAACTCTCGTGTGCTGGGGTGATTACCGCACTCCGGGAAGCCTGAGAGTTGATTCGATCAAGATCTGCGGAGCGGAGGAGACAGAGTACACACTCCTCGCGGGCACCGGAGCGGGGCCGACCGCGCCGGGGACCGAGCGGACTCCGGCGGGGGAGGAGATGCGCACGGCAAGGTTCCCATTGGGCTCCACCTTCTTCATTCAGCTCGCGAAGCAGGAGGAGGAGGAGGATGGTGAGGAGATCCCCGTCGAGTCGCGCTATACCCTGGAGCCCGCGCTCATCGATCCGCCGGCATCCGGGACGAGCCTGTTTCCCAACAACGTTGTGATCGAGTTTGATCGAAACACCCCAAGCACAACCAAGTTCTTCCAGGCGATCCACATGGGTCGCGTGGTGCTAAGTGTTACGCCGGTAGACGATTCCGACCCGCCGGTGAGCCTCCAGATCGTGGTCAATGCGCCCAGCGGTCTTGGGACCACGCACAACGCACTCGACACGACCCTGGTCACTGCCGCGCATCGGCACGGGATTCCGCCCCAGATGGTGAAGGGGCAGGCGGAGAGGGAATCGGGCTTTAACCCAGAGGGGTATCGTTACGAACCGTTGAGCTGCGATCTCGCGTACATGTCGACATGCAATCGTGCCGTGACGAGAGCCTGCCGCATGCGGATAGTCCAATGCGATCTGAGACGGAATCGACCGTACTCGCTTTATCGGCTCGAAACCAGCGACAGGCTTGCCCAGGGCGCTGAGATTGCCCTGCCCGCTGATGTGGAGAAGCGACGGAGATTCTTCATCATCGATCCCCGCACCCATCGGAGGCGCAGGATCCAAGATCGAGACCGACTTGTGTCCGCTCGGCAGATCTTTGAGCAGAACGACCGCGTCCAGCACTGGAGCCGCCACAATCAATGCCTGGCGCGCCAGGTGAGAGACAATCCCGGCCTGCTCGATTTCACGGCTCAGACGACGGTCGCTGCCAGTTACGGATACCTGCAGGTTTTGTACTCGACGGCGATCGCGCCGATGGCTTGGCGCGGGCCGGGCGGCCGAAGGAATCCAAGTCTGCTGTTCGACACCGCGGCGAACATCGCCGCAGGGGGCGGTAGCGTCGAGCTGGGAACTGGCTATCTGAATCGGGTGTTGCCGCCTGCCAACCCGGATGTATCACAGGCTGACCCGATCTTCACGAATCGGGCCGGTGTCGACTCCACATTCAGCAGGGCGTTCAATGTCTACAATCACAGCTCCGCGTCGGGCAGCTACGGCCCAGACGTCGTGGCTCGATCGCTCAGGTACCCCTCGGTACGCTCCACGTCGATTTTCGACAGCACTTTTCACAAACCAGAGGATGCGATCCGATGAACGTGACGAGAGTGAGGCGGTTGGTGCGAGCACGTTTGTGGCTGCGCGGTGCTCTGGCACTGGCGTTCGTCTCCTGTCTCCCGGGCCATACTGCTGCAGCGGCACCGCCCGCTGCGGAAGGGGACGATGCGATTGCATCCCAGCACTTTCCCTCGCGTCTGATCGATGAGTCTGTCGAGCACAGCCGTCGGGGCGGCGCGGAACCCTTCAAGGCCTACACCTATCTGACCGCCGATCTGGAGGCGTCCGGTAAGTCGGATCTGATCGTCGCGGCCTACACGAACGGGTTTTCTGCGGCCATTCTCGTGCTCCGTAAGCGAGACGGAGATGTCGTGATCGCGGACGAGCCCCGTCTGAGACTGCTGTTTGGAGTGTTCCCCTCGCTTCAACTCCTCGACCTGGACGCGGACAAGCGTCCGGAGGTCATCATATCGTTCACGTCAGCGCGCGGACCGGCGGCTGCGTGGGTTTTCAAGTGGAATGGAAACGATTTGGACCTGATCGGGCCAGCTGAAGTGGACGAGGCGGGAGATCCGTCGACGGTCCTTCGTGATCCGGACTTCGAAGACCTGGATGGCGACGGAATCCTCGAGATAATCAATCCCCCCGAAATGGGTTCTGTCAGGAAACGCGGGGTGGGCATCATAGGAAGCGCTGAAGTGTTCAAGCTTGAAGGGAAGCACTACGTGCGTTCCGGGACGCTGAAGTGAATCGGAGGAATGCAGATGCCTGACGAGCGCCGTGAATCCACGGAGAGCGACTCTGCGCTCTTCCGACGTACCTCCCTTGCGTCCATGAACAGCTCCGCATTCCCGGCCTTCGTGAAGAGCCTGCCGGAAGCCGACCTGCCTTTCGAGGGGTTGCGAGGCTGGCTTCTCGAATGCCCATCGGGACAGGTCTTGTTCAACGAGTCTGACGTCGAAGTGACCGTCCCTGAGCACTCGCACGGTGATCAGTGGGGCGTGGTGATTGACGGCGAGATCGATCTCAGGATCGGGCATCACGCTCAGACCTACGTTCGCGGCGACACCTACTTCATCCCGGCCGGGACCCCGCACCAGGCGCGGATCTATCCCGGCTACCGGGCCATCGACTACTTTGCGGACCGCGGTCGCTATCGGGGACGCGCACTCCGGGAGTAGGACTGGTTCTTCGTCTGGACCTGTGCCAGGCCGTTCCATGATGAGAGTGACCGGCCTCGTCCGAGCGAATTCGGACGGAACAGCGACAACGACCTGTCATTGTACTTTGGTACGATGACGTCCGATCCTCGGCAGCCTATCTTTGAGTCAGGGTAAAAGACAAAGTGTGCCCGCAGGCTGCTGCCGATCGTCCGAAACCGGCCTCTTGCATGAGGGCTGCCTCGGACGAGGAGGGCCTCTCGGGGAACCGGGACTCAAACTGTCGTGTCCAAAGGGAGCAATGTATGACGAGACTGTTTCGTCGGCTGGTGATCGCCCTCGCCGCCGTGAGCCCGCTGTGCGTGCCGCTGAGCAGTGAGGCAGAGTCCGTGCTCGACTTCTCGATTCGGAATGAGAATCGCCTTGCTATGACGATGCTGAGCGACGCGTTCTCGGACTCGGAGGTTACGTTCTCCGCATCGCAGGAAAACGGAGTCACTGAGATTCAGATCGATCTGGATGGCCAGTCCATCTACGTTCGAAGGAGCCAGGGGGAGCTCTACATTCACTCAAGCAAGAATACCGACCGCACGTTCAGCACTCTCTCAGAGGATGAGAAGGTCGTCCTGGGGACGATGGCCGGTCTCATGGAGGAAAGTCTCGATCAGGACAATCGATTCTACGCCGCCACCGTATGTGTGATGATGCATTTCGCGGACTGGCCGTCGGAAATGCCGCTCATGGTGTCCCTCGACCCTGTGCAATTGAGGATGGGAGACCTTCGCCTGGACCGAGAGGAGATGAAGGAAGCCCGCCGCCAGGCACTCGCCAAGGCGGACGCCCAACAGGAGGAAGCGCCCGGAAGGTCGGCGGGATGGGTCAGCCTCTGCGATGTGATAGGAACCATGCAGACGGCCTGTTACCCCACGAGCCTGATACCGTACATTGAAAAATGTGATACGAAACTCGTGGGCGGCAAGCAGTGCAGGGCGCGATGCGGAACCACTTGCTCCGGGCTCTGCCCTGGTTTCAAGTACACCCAGGATTGCTTCAACCATGACCGGTGCGTCGTTGTCTATTCGATGACTAATCGGAAGTGCAACGCGATTTTCGCCTTCGCATTTGACGACTGCATCTCTGCTCCAAACTGCAGGAACCATTTCGCTGGAGTCTGGGACGTGGATGTTGTTTACGACAACGGGGAGTCGGGAACTGGAACTTGGTACGTCTATCCGGATGGCACGTTCGCGGATAATGTGGGAGCTGCCGGTTCATGGACGCGTGTGGCCGATGCTATCGAGTTTGACTACGCCACATCTCCTGGGTGCCGGCCTGTCTACACCGGGTTCCTCGGTGACACGACCCTGGAACTCGGGGGGTGGATGGAATGCAGGGAATGGCCGCGCACTGGTGACTGGTGGGCGAGCAAGCGCGGCCTCCCGTTGCCAACCATGCCGTCGATTCAGTCTCTCGAGCACCGGAATAATGGTCCGGCTGGCCTGACAGGCGGGCGAGCGCCCTCGCCAACCGATTCCACCGTCAACCCTCCGCTGACGAAAGCGCAGGATTGACTTCGGTGCCCGTAGCGATGGCGCGGCAAGCTGAAAAGGCGGTGACGAAGATCGCGCCATAGCGGCCCACTCGGCCTCGCCCTCGCTCGCCTCCGACGGGGGCGAGGCCCCCATGTCGGGCTCAGATACCCCCAACGCGGCGGAGCCGCAACCAAACAGGCTGCGTCTCCGCCGCGCGTGAGAGCGTGGAGCGTGAGAGCGTTCTTCCGAGTCGTTCTGATCATCCGAGACGGCCGCTCCGTTCCTGCATTCCTCCCTTCCTGCTTTCCTGAGAGGAGCTCCGAAGATCTAGCCGCCTCAAATTTCTTGCCATTTCGTGTCAACACTCAGTTTTCTACATCCTTAGCGCTCGATTCTTACCAACATGTGGTCTACGAGCGGAGCGAGCCTCTCATTCGAGGCGGAGCCGTCGAATGAGCATAGACACTAAAGATCCCCAACCGAAGCATGCCCCGCCCCCACATTGCGTGGCGTCCCATGTCGCTGGCTCGCCGGCTCCCTGTCCTACCAGTCCGATGACGCACATTGCTCGCTGCGTCATATCTCTGCGCGCCTCAAACGACTAGTGGTCTGAGTACCAAAGTGCGGTAAGCGCATGTTGACTGAATGGACGAGCCGGAGGTAAGGACACTATTGGAACGTCACCATGCGGAGAGCTACGGCTGGGCACTGGCTTGCTGCCGGCGGGATTCCGCCGAGGCGGAGGCAGTCCTCCATGCCGCGTACGTGAAGGTGCTGGAAGGCAAAGCACGCTTCGACGGGCTGGCGACTTTCAAAACATGGCTCTTTTCTGTCATCCGCAGGACAGCGGCTGATGAGGGGCGGCGACAGGTGCTACGAAGGTCGTGGCTCGCGAAACATCTGGAGAGCCTCCCACGAATGGCTGAGTGCGAGCGTCCCGACGATGCCATCTATCGGTCGGAAGTTCAGTCGATGTTTCGCGCAGCGCTCGCCGCCCTTCCGGCGCGGCAGCAAGAGATCCTGCAGTTGGTTTTCTATCACGACCTCAGCCTCGCCGAGGCGGCGCGAGTGATGGACATCTCGGTCGGGTCGGCGCGGACGCACGACGACTGGGGAAAGAGGCATTTGCGGTCGTTGATCGAAAAGTCGAAGGTCTTGGATGAATCGCCAGTTGGATGACGGCGGATTGCAGAGGCACAAGGGGCACTAGCTGCTCGCGAAGGTGGTTGGGTGGTTCAGGGAGTGGGGCGATGTCCCGCTCTTAGAGGTGAAGCCCTGGTTCGATCGGTGACATTGATGGCCCAATGGATCATCCAAATCGGGTGGGTTATAATTCGCTTCACAGTGATCCGACGCAGAAGGGCGGCTGACGTGCACGCGGGTGAACAATCCAAAAAGGGTCTTCTGGTATCCGCGGCATTGATTCTGGCGGTATCCGGGCGGGCTGCGGCTCTTGATCCCGCCAAGGCCATCACACAGTACATACACCGCTCCTGGCAGACCGAGCACGGGCTTCCACAGAACTCGGTCGGAGCCATCGTTCAGACCCACGACGGGTACATTTGGCTCGGGACGGAGGAAGGGCTGGTTCGTTTCGACGGCCTCTCTTTCAAGATCTTCGAGAAGAGGAGTCTCAGGGCCTTGAAGAACAACTTCATCACGGCTCTCGTCGAGGACCGCTCGGGGGCTCTCTGGATCGGTACGCGGGGTGGCTTGGTTCGGTGGAAGGACGAGCAAGCCCGGGCCTACACGATCGCCGATGGTCTCCCTTCGGATTTCATCACAGCGCTCGCTGTGGATTTCCGTGGCCGTGTCTGGATCGCCACGAACGGAGGTGGTGTGACGTGTTGGTCGGATGAGAGCATGAGCACGTACTCGGGACGCGAGGGGCTTTCGGACCCGGTCATGGCTCTCTGGGCCGACCGGGAGGGATCTCTCTGGATCGGGACGGAACACAACGGTCTTCTGCGCTTGGGGCACGCCGGCATCACAGAGCCGGTAGGGACGTGGGACGGAGCAATGGGATCGGTGAAAACCATCTGCGGCGATCCGGCGGGTGGACTCTGGCTGGGAACATCCAGAGGTCTGGTCCACTATGACAGCGGTCGCTATGGCCTCTTGCCTGTTCCGGACGCTCTTCGAGGGATTCCTGTGCGAAGTCTCTGCCGCGACCGCGTGGGCTCGCTATGGATTGGGACGCAGAAAGGGCTCGGCTGTCTTCGCGGCAGCACGATGACGACGTACACGTCTGAAGATGGTCTCTCCGACAACACGATCATGTCCCTTCTAGAGGACCGGGAAGGGAGTCTCTGGATTGGGACGAATCTCGGCGGTCTCAATCAGCTGGCGGATGCCAAATTCACTACCTACGGCAGGCGCGAGGGTCTCTCGAACGACATCGCCTACCCGATCCTGGAGGATCGATCAGGAAACCTCTGGATCGGCACCGACGGCGGCGGGTTGAATCTGTTCAAGGACAACAATTTCGTCTCCCTGGGCCGGCGCGAAGGTCTTCCCAGTGACACGGTATTTTCGCTCGCGGAGGACAGCGAGGGGGACGTGTGGCTCGGAACCCGCAGCGGCTTGTGCCGTCTCCGGGACGGAAGGATCACCCCGGTGACACTGCTTGGTCAGACCAGGGAAGGTCTCGTGATGGCCATCTGCGCAGCACGTGACGGAAGCCTGTGGGCGGGCATCTTCGGCGTTGGTCTCGCCCATATGGATCATGGTAGACAGATCCTGTACACGACTCGCGATGGCCTGCCGAGCACTCACATCACCGGTCTGCATGAAGACCGCAAGGGACGCCTCTGGGTGGGCACCTCGGGCGGAGGTGTGGCCTACATGCAGAGAGGGATTTTCACCACGTATTCGGAACGGGATGGTTTGCCCAGCAATGTGGTCTTTTCGTTCTTCGAGGATGCAGACGGATGCTTGTGGCTCGGAACCGGTGGCGGTGGGCTCTGCCGCTTCGATGAAGGCGCGTTCGAGACCATCGGCCAGGAGCAGGGGCTATTCGACGACACCGTCCTCGCCATGGTGCCGGACGGACACGGGGATCTCTGGATGAGTTGTAACAAGGGCGTGTTCCGCGTCACCCTCGCGGACCTGCACGCATGCATCAAAGGACTGCGCATGTCCGTGTTTTCTGTTTCCTACGGTCTGGACGATGGGATGAGAAGCGCGGAATGCAACGGACACATCCAGCCCGCGGGTTTCAGGACCCGCACAGGGGAAATCTGGTTCCCCACTGTGAAGGGCGTTGTGCGCATCAATCCGGCGGCGATTCCGATCAGTCGAGATCCCCCACCCTTGTCGATCCCGCAGGTGGTTGTCGATGACAGGGAGGTGGAGGCTGCGGCACGGATCGACCTGCCGGCGGGATGGCAGCGGGTCGAGATTCATTACGCCGGCCTGAGCTTCGTTGCACCCAGCAGAGTCCAATTCAAATACATGCTGGAGGGGTTCGACCACGGGTGGGTGAACGCGGGCACCCGGCGTATCGCGCAGTACACGAATCTGCCTCCCGGCGAGTTTCGGTTTCGGGTAACCGCCTGCAATCATGACGGAGTTTGGAACAGAGAAGGAGCGTCCCTCATAATTCTGAAGCGGCCGTATTTCTATCAGACCGTCTGGTTCCACATTGCGTGGATCTTCACCCTGCTTCTCCTGATTGCGAGCGGACACGTCCTTAGGGTCAGGCAATTCAGGGAGAGGGAGAAGGAGCTCGCACGAAGAGTGGAGGCGGCGCTGGCAAAGGTCAAGATCTTGAGCGGACTACTCCCGATCTGCTCATGGTGCAAGAAGGTGCGCGACGACAACGGTTACTGGAATCAACTCGAGAGCTACCTTCACGAACACACCGAGGCGGACTTCAGTCACAGCATTTGTCCCGAGTGCATGGCGGAACACTTCCCCAGCATGGCCGAACGAATTCAGAGGGACAGGGTGAAGGAATCCCCGACAGGGACCACGGGTCCGGCTGCTTAGAACGCCAGGCGCGCCGTCATCGAGTCCAAGAGGAAGAGCACCGGTGCGAGATGACGTCCCCCCGCGGCACGATCAGATCCAGTGCCGCACGATCACTGGGGTCTCTCGACGCCTCGCAGGCGTGCAAAGAGAGGTGCGAAACGATATCGCAACCCCCTCGCCGGCAGGGTGATCACAATCGCGGTGCCCGCCCCAGGTCGGCTCTTTATGCTCAGCTGCCCTCCGAGCTTCTTGATCCGTTCGCGCATACCGGCGAGGCCGAAACCGGAGGTCGCTCCCTCGGTCGAAGATTCCGGATCAAACCCAGTACCATTGTCCTCTACTCGCAAGGTCGTCTGACGAAATGAGTAGCTGAGGTCCACGAGAACGTCCGATGCCCTCGCGTGTTTGACGGCGTTCGAAACAGCTTCCTGAGTTGCACGGAGAAGGTTGATCTCAGCGTCCTCCGGGAGCGGGCGCGGAACCCCGTGTATCTCGCACCTGATGTTGACCGGAGAGCCAGCACTGACTTGTCTGGCGAGCAGAAGAAGTGCGCGGGATATGTCCTTGCCTTCGAGGATCACGGGGCGCAGCGCCCAGATCGAGCGACGCACCTCGTCCAAACAGCGCCTGGTTTGCTCAGTTGCTCTTTCCACCTGAGCCCGCGCCGGATGTGCCTGCCCGGCAGTGAGATCCTTCGCTGTTTCCAGGAGGAGGACGACGCCGCTCAGGTCCTGGGCGACGCTGTCGTGAATCTCCCTCGCCACACGATTCCGCTCGTCCAGCAACCTCGCGCGAGCGGTGATCAACCCGAGCCGAAATCTATGGAGGCCATAACCGATCAATAGGGGAAGGAGGCTGAGGACCAGATAGAATGATGACCTCTCGTATAGGTGCGGGGCGAGAGAGAAACTGAACGAGGCGCCCTCCTCGTTCCAGATCCCGTCGTTGTTGCAGCCAACGACCCGGAATGTGTACTGGCCCGGTGGGATGTTGGTATAGTATGCGGCCCGTCGCGTGCCCGCCTCGACCCAATTCCCGTCGAAGCCGTCCAGCCGATACCTGAAGCGGACTTTCTCCGGCGCCAGGAAGCTCAGAGCAGCATAGTGGAATTCGAGGTTTCGCGACTCAGGGGGCAGCCGGCTGTCCGGCGCGAGAGCGCTGGGATCGTTATTGCGAAGGACCTGCTCGATGACCAGAGGCGGACGGATCTTGTTCGAGCTGACCTTGCCGGGATCTATGACCGAGAGACCTCGCCCCGTAGGAAACCAGAGGCGGCCATCGCGGGTCTTCCAACCGGCCGGCTTAAACCCCATGTTACATTCAGAGTCCCTCAGACCATCCCCCTCCCCGTAGGAGATCGAGGAGATCTTCCCGACTCTCTTTTCCGCGAAGTCATCTAGCTGCTTCTTGCTGACTCGGAAAACCCCAGTGTTGGACGCCATCCAGAGGTTCTGCCGAGCATCCTCGAGGATCTGGCCGACAAGATCATTGAAGAGCCCATCTTCCGAGGCGTAGCAAGTCAGCTTGCCGTTCTTCAACCGGCCGAGCCCTCCACCGTTCGTTCCGATCCAGAGAACATCATCCATGTCCAGGTGCAGGCTTGTGACGACATCACTCGGAATGCGGTACGTGGTGAATCTCCCCTCGTGCCAGCATGCCAGCCCGCCCCCAGCCGTCCCGACCCACATGCGCCCATCGCGACCCTCTTGCAGGCATGTGACGATGTCAGCGGGCAGGCCATCCTTCCCGTCGTAGTTCGTGAACGTGTCATCCTTGAGAACGCTCAATCCGCCTCCGCTCGTCCCGATCCAGAGAGCCCCCTTGCGATCTCCTCGGATGCATCGAATCGTGTCGTTGGGCAGCCCATCCCGGATGGTGTAGGTCCTACACCTTCCGTCCTTCAGCTTCGTCAGGCCACCGCCATTCGAGCCTATCCAGAGAGCGCCGGAGAGGTCCTCCCACAACGAAAAGGGTCCGGTGTTGGGCAGTCCGTCTCGAACCGAGTAAGTGGTGATCCGGCCCTCTTTCAGCCGGTTCAGGCCACCGCCGAAAGTTCCGATCCAGAGATTTCCCTCCCGATCCTCATAGACCGAGGAAACCACATCGCTCGAAAGCCCCTCTCTGGTTCCGTAGGTCGCAAACTCGCCGTCCTTGAGCCGGTTGAGCCCGCCACCGCTCGCTCCAATCCAAAGGCTGCCCTCGCGATCCTGGTAGATCGAAGAGACGTAGTCGCTGCCCAGCCCATCCTTGGCCGTGTAAGCACTGAATGTCTCACCAAGCATTCTGTTCAGCCCACCACCAGATGTTCCGATCCAGAGAACGTGATCCCGATCCTCGTAAATCGCCTGAACGATTGCGCTGGAGAGCCCGCTCTTGGTGGTGTAGGTCGTCAGACGCCCAGCCTCGTATCTGCAGAGTCCGACTCCATGAACGCCGATCCACAGGGCGCCCTCGTGATCCACGCAGATCGACCAGATTGCGCCTTCGGGCAGCCCGATCCGCGAGTGGTAGCCCTCGCAGATCCCATCCTTCAAACGAAACAGGCCTCCGCTCACCGTGCCCGCCCACAGTGCGCCGTCACGATCTTCACAGATAGCCGAGACGGCCCCATGTCTCAGCGGCTCCGCCGACGGTCCACTGGAGAAACGGCCGCCTTCGAAGCAGCTCAGTCCTCCGCCAGCGGTCCCGAACCACACGGTCCCGTGTCTGTCCTCGAGGATCGACAGAACAATGTTGCTCGACAAACCGTCCTCTGTGGAGTAGGCAGCGAACCGGCCGTCCTTCATCCGTGTAACGCCGCCACCAGCCGTCGCGATCCAGAGGCCGCCATCGCTGCCTGAGAGAAGGGCCGTCACGTGGTTGTTTCGTATCGCCGTCGTATTCCCTTTTCGAAACTGCGTGAATCCGACTCCGTCGAATCGCACGATGCCTTCCTGGGTGCCCACCCAAATGTAACCATCACGCGTCTGCACCACCGGACCGACCGAGTTCATGGGCAGCCCGTCCTCTTTCTCCCACATGTCGTGGACGTACTGCGTGATCGACCGCTGAGGGTCCAAAGCTTGGAGGCCGGTTGTCCAGGTGAGCAGCCCTGCGAGCACAAATACCGCCGCGAGAGGATGGAGCCCGGCTGTCCACGAATGTAGATCACCGGCCTCATCGCGGCCCCCGAGCCACTTCGATGGCACCCGTTGCGCGGCGCCCTCGGCACGCCGACCGTCCGCAGCAGGCTCCACGGACTCCGGGACCGGTCCCTGCTCACACATCAACGCATGGTCTTTCTCTGTGGGGTGCCGCTTCGCCGTCAATGATACAACACGCACCACCTGAAGTGAAGGGCCCTAGATCCGCGAGTGTAACGCCTCAGAAGCTGTGAAGGAATTGGTAATTGTGGTCGCTGGGTGCCGGATGGTCATGAATTTCCGTCCCTCGCCCGGCAATCCGACCGGAGAAGTCGCGAGCATGGCCCTTGAGTCTATGAGAATGGGCCCTCTAC
>JACPPM010000266.1 GCA_016191015.1 Acidobacteriota bacterium
CCTCTCAGGAAAGCAGGAGGGGAGGAATGCAGGAACGGAGCGGTCGTCTCGGCCGATCGAGGTGGCTCGGAAGAACGCTTCACTCTCCACGCTCCACGCTCTCACGCGCGGCGGAGACGCAACCTCTTTGGTTGCGGCGCCGCCGCGTTAGGGATCAGCGACCACGATGAGAGCACCACGTCCAGGAATTCATACAGCGCTGATGATCCTCCTCGCGGCGATCTTGGTGGGTCTCTTCCTGAAATCCGGGGTGCTCGTGAACGCTGACGGCCGCCATTACTACTACCCCTATGTGCATTCGATCGTCTTCGACGGGGACATCGACCTGACAGACGACTACCGCGAAGCCGGTCTCACCCACTGGTACTACAGCAGCAGGACAGTGACAGGCAAGGCGCCGAGCATCAGCCCGGCCGGTTCGCCTCTCCTCGTCCTGCCTTTCTACGCAGCGGCACACGCAGGGGTCGTTCTCGGGAATCGCATCGACCTCCTCGACGCGAAGCCGGATGGGTTTTCCCGCCCCTACCAACTCGCCTACTGCCTCGGATCGCTCGCGTACACGATCGCCGGCCTCTTCCTGCTCTTCCACTTTCTGTGTCGTTATTTCACGCGGACCGAGAGCCTCTTTCTTACGATCCTCGCTTTTCTCGCAACACCGCTCATTTATTACGTCTACCACGAGCCGTCGGCTGTCACCGGTACGGCGTTCTTCACCGGCACACTCTTTTTTGCGCTCCTGAGCCGGACGTGGGACGGCCTCGCCCGCGGCCGCGTTCTCCCCTGGGTTGTGCTTGGTCTGACGGCCGGTGTGGGCATGATGGTGCGCTGGGAGCAGGTTTTCTTTCCGCTGTCCGCGGGTCTTGTCCTTGCTTACCTCCTCACTCGATCGGTGCTTTCCCTCCCCAGCGTGCTGAGAGCCGGCCTGGCCTTCAGCGCCGGATTCCTGTTGGGCTTCGCACCGCAAGTGCTCATCTGGATCTCCATCTGGGGCAGTCCCTTCACGCTCCCTCAAGGCTCGGAGATGCACTGGGCCCGGCCATTCATCGCCGAGACGCTTTTTTCTTCACGGAACGGCCTTTTCGCCTGCACCCCGCTCAGCGTTCTCGCGGTCGCCGGCCTCCTGATTGCTCTGAGGCGCCACACGGCCGCCGTGGGGCTCGCCCTGATCTGCCTCATCAGCGTGATCTACATGAACGGTGCTTACGAGGAGTGGTGGGGAGCGACGAGCTTCGGAATGCGGAGAGTCCTTGGTCTGGTTGCCCCGTTGATGGCCGGCTGCGGCCTCCTCTGGCAGGCGGCCTCCCGTCTGGTCGCCAGGCGACCGAGGACCGTTTGTGCGCTCGCGCTCAGCGCGTTCGCAGCGATGAACTGCCTGTTCTTTGTCCAATTCAAGCAAGACAAGGTCGATCTCTACAAGAACCGGTCATTCACGGCTCTGCTCACCGATCAGCTCGAGATGATCCTGCATCGCGCCGGCTATCCTTTCTCGTGGCCCGCCAATTGGCTGTTCGCCGCCCGTTATGGCGTCTCACCCGAGAAGTACGACATGGCCGCCGGAAATTATCTTTTTTCGTGGGACATACACGAACCGACACAAACGATCACGTTCGGCAGGTCCGACGACGCCTTTCTTGGATTTGGGTTCTATGAGCCCGAAACCGATCACCAGGGCGCGAGATGGCGGTGGTCGCAGGGCAGGCGCACCGAGATTCTGATATCGCTCTTCCGACCCACGCGTCTCAGGATGAAGCTCACCGTCATGCCGTTCATGCCTCCCGGGGCCAGCCAACGGCAGATGATGGTGACCGTGAACGGCCATGCAGCGGGAACGGTGACGATGAGGCCGGGAGTCGCCGAGTACGGGGTCGTTCTCGAACCGGAATGGCTGGCAGCCGGCGTCAATGCGATCGTCTTCGAGTACGACCGGGTTTTCGTGCCGGCCATGATGGGACTGGGGAAGGACCAGCGAGAGCTCGCGGTGCAGTTCCGCCTCTGCAGTTTCACCCGCCGGGGTGGGCGATAGTCTGTGCGAGATCCGAGGATCCCGCTGGCGTTCGCCACCGTTTGCGTGCTGTGGTCTCTGAGTTGGATCTTCATCAAGATCGGAGTTCAGGATTTCCCGCCACTCCTGTTCGCCGGCATCAGATGCATCATCTCCGCGGGTTTTCTGTTTGGATATGCCCGCGTCGTGGGACTGCCGGTGAATCTTCAGTCCGTCTCGAAGGGTGCCAACTTCCTGGCCGGAATGCTGTTCTTCGGCATTCCGTTCGTCATGATCTTCACGGGCGAGAAGACCGTGGGCGCGTCGGTGGCGGCGGTGATCTTTGGTTGTAGCCCCATCTTCTCGGTCACGATGGCCCGCGTCTTCCTCGGCGAGCGGCTCAGCCCGCTCCGCGTGCTCGCGATTCTCCTGGGCCTCTCCGGCCTCCTGTATCTCTATCTGCCCGCCTTTACAGAGAGCGGGTTCAAGGCGAATCTGGGGCTGCTCCTGATCCTCTGCGGCGCGCTGTCGGGATCCGGCGGAATGATCCTCGCCAAAGGGCTCTTGCGCGACGAGAACCCGGCCACCTCGCTCCCGCACCAGATGATCCTCGTCGGCCCCGTGATCCTGGCGGCCAGCTTCACTCTCGAGTCCCACGAAGGGCTCCATGCCACTCCCGCGTTCCTGGTCTCGCTGGCCTTTCTCTCCCTGTGTGCCAGCGGCATCGCCTATCTGCTCTATTTCTGGATGCTCAAACACATGCCCGTGGCGCAGCTCGTCTACATCGACTTTGTCTACCCCGTCCTCTCGATCGTCTTCGGGCGCCTCATCCTGGGCGAACCGGTGACGCGACGCCTCACCCTCGCCGCGGCGCTGATCGTGGCCGGCGGTGTGCTGGCTTCGCGATCGCGGACCCACGGCTGAGGCGCTGCCTATAGCAGACACACCTCGAAGAGACTGCATTCACGGCACCGGACCGGAATGCGCTTGCGCGGGCAGAGTCGAAGGATACCGAGGCGCGCGATCGCGAAATCGTATTTGACTGGATCCTCGGGATCGAGTGCGCGCAGGGCGCTGGTGATGTCCTCGGCGGTCTTCCAGTTGTCCGTCTGGCGGGAGGTCAACCCGATGTAGCGCGAGATACGGCCCACGTGGGTGTCGAGCGGTATCACCAGCTCGGATGCGGGCATGCACGTCCATAAACCAAGGTCCAGGTGGTCACGACGGACCATCCAGCGCAGGAACATGTTGAGTCGTTTGCAGGCGCTCCCTCCGGCCACGGGATCCGGAAAGAGGAAGGCGAAGCTCCTGGCGGTTTGTGAGTCGAATGCGGCGGAGATTTCGAGAAACCGGCGTGAGAAGGCACTGATCGCCTCGCGAAGACGGCCGGCACGATAGTCGGATGAGAAGAGGGTCTGGAGCGATCCGTGTTTCCTGAGGACCGCCGCGGTCGTCCTGAGGAGCAGATCGAGATCGGCGGGGCCGTTGAAACGGTGGGTAAAGCCGTCGAGGGCAGCGCGACCTCCGCGATACGAGCGCACGAACGCGGCCGGGTGCGGCCCGAGATGCCGGAAGAGCTCGCGAAGGGATCTGAAGATTTGCGGGACGTTGCCATAGGCAAACTGAGCAGCGAAGAACGCGGCGACCTCGCGATCCTCCGGAGACTCGTACTGTTTCGGGAACCAGAGCGGATCCGTCCGCAGATAGCCCGCGTCATACTGCGCGTACAGGTTATCGAGCGCCCGCTTGAGATGAACACCCCTTCGGCCCCGCAACACCTCGATTTCCACCCCTTCCGGTGTGAATACTATCAGACCGGTGGGAGTGGCCCGCGTGTCCAGGCTACGGCAAAGTCCCGGAAACCGCAGATTTCACAGATTGACTCGCAGATGTAGCCGATTGCTTCGCGCCGACCCGGGAGTGAGGAGCAACTTGCTCGTCGGTTGAATGCTGGAAGAATCTGCGTAATCTGCGCGGAAATCTGCGCCATCTGCGGTTTCGCACGGAGCGGCCTCGCCCGAGTCGGCGCCTCGACTTTGCCGCAGCCCTGCCCGCGTGTCCCAGTCTTTGATTTCGCCGCCCAACATCGGCTAGGCTAGGGCGCTCATGTGGTGAAAGGAGCCGATTCTATGAATAAACTGAGCGCGAAGACCAGAAAGTTCATCGAGCTTTCCGAGAAGTACGGGGCGCACAACTACCATCCGCTGCCGATCGTCATCTCGAAGGCGAAGGGCGTGTGGGTCTACGATCCCGACGGCAATAAGTACATGGACATGCTCTCATCATACTCGGCTATCAACCAGGGACACCTCAACCCGACCGTGGTCGCGGCGGTGAAATCCCAGCTTTCGAAAGTGTCGCTGACTTCCAGAGCGTTCCACAACGACCAGATCGGGCCGTTTTTCAAGAAGGTCGTGAAGCTTTGTGGGATGGAAGTGGCCCTCCCGATGAACACGGGCGCCGAAGCCGTAGAAACGGCCCTCAAGCTTGCCCGCAAATGGGGGTACAAGAAAAAGGGAGTTGCTGCCGGCCAAGCGGAGATCATCTGTTGCGCAAACAACTTCCACGGTCGGACGACGACGATCGTCGGCTTCTCTTCAGACGAACAGTACCGGGACGGTTTCGGGCCGTTTACCCCCGGGTTCAAGCTGATTCCATTCAATGACCTCCAGGCGTTGCGGGACGCGATCACCGAGAACACGGTGGGGTTCCTTGTCGAGCCGATTCAGGCCGAAGCCGGAATCCTGATGCCATCCAAGGGATATTTGCAGGGAGTCCGCCAGATTTGTTCGGAGAGAAACGTCCTCTGGATCTGCGACGAGATCCAGACGGGACTGGCCCGGACCGGAAAGATGTTCGCCTGGCAACATGACGGCGCGGCCCCGGATGTGATCATTCTCGGAAAGGCTCTCGGCGGCGGCATCATGCCGATCTCGCTGGTTGCCTCGCGGTGGGAGATCATGGACGTCTTCAATCCGGGCGATCACGGGAGCACTTTTGGAGGGAATCCGCTCGCATGCGCGGCCGGGATTGCCGCCCTCGACGTCCTGATCAAGGGCAAGCTCTCTCAGGCCGCCGCAAAGATGGGCGCGTACTTCATGAGGCAGCTCCGCGCGCTGCACAGCCCCCACGTCAAGGACGTGCGCGGCCGCGGGCTGTTGATCGGAGTCGAAATCAAGGCTGAGAGCGGAAAGGCTCGGCCGTTCTGCGAGGCGCTCATGGAAAAGGGTGTTCTCTGCAAAGAGACTCACGAGAGCGTCATCCGCTTCGCCCCACCGCTCACGATCACCAAGAAGGAGATCGACTGGGCGATGGATCGGGTCCGCCAGGTTCTTTGCTGAGGAGCGCAGAAGCGGCGCAAAGGTCGGTCTCCCACGGCCGCCCTCCCGTTTGTGGATCAGTATGCCTCAGCGCCTGGTGACGCGCTTCGAATCGTCCGGAGGTGTCGAATCGTCTCGCTACGCGGAGACGATGCAGTACTTCGCTCGACTGGCACATGCATCTCCCCACGCCAAGCTGTTCACCTTCGGGCTCTCGCCGCAGGGGCGCGAGATCCGGTGCCTCGTTGCGGCCAGCGGGGGCGAGCTCACACCGGAGGCCGCCCGTGCCAGCGGCAAAGCCGTCGTGCTGATCCAGAACGCAATTCACGCGGGAGAGGTCGAAGGAAAGGACGCGTCGATGCTGCTTCTGCGAGAGATCCTCGTCACGCGCGAGCGCGCCTCGCTCCTCGACAACCTGATCCTGCTGGTCATCCCGATCCTGAATGTCGACGGCCATGAACGGATCAGCGCGTTCAATCGCCCCAATCAAAACGGCCCGAAGGAGATGGGGTGGAGAACCAACGCGTTGAATCTGAACCTGAATCGCGACTACCTCAAGGCCGATGCACCGGAGATGAAGGCTCTGCTGGCGCTCTTCTCGAGCTGGCTGCCAGATTTCTATATTGACAATCATTGCACCGACGGAGCTGACTACCAGTACCACGTCACCTACGACATCGAGACGCGGCAGAGCATCTGGCCGGGTCTGGGGGCGTTCGCCGCGCGCGGCATGATGCCGGAGGTTCTTGCGGCCGTTGAACGCGATGGCTTTCTCGTCGGGCCCTACGTGGAGATGCTGGACGGGGACCTCCATCACGGCATCGCCGACATGCCGTCCTACCCGAGGCTTTCGACGGGATATGCGGCGACCCAAAACCGACTCTGTCTCCTGGTCGAAGCTCATGCGCTCAAACCATACGAGAACCGCGTCCACTCGACCATGTCGATGAACATTGCCGTGCTGCAGTACCTCAGCGCACACCACGCTCAGCTCCGCCGGCTCAACGACGAAGCCGACCGCGAGACGGTGCGGGAGCACTCGGTCCAGAAGATCCCTTTTCCGGTGGGCTTCACGGAATCGCCCGCGCACGAACCACTGCGCTTCAAGGGGTACCGGACCACGGAGGAGCTCAGCCCTGTCACCGGCTCTAGCATCACCCGCTACACGACCGACCCCGAAGAGACCGTGATTCCGTTTCACCGCTGGCTACAGACGACCCGCGAGGTGGTTGTTCCCGACGCCTATGTCATTCCTCGTGAGCTCGGGTTTATCACGGATCTGTTGAAGCTCCACGGCGTTTCATTCGGGCATCTGGAGGAGAGCAGGCGGTGTGAGGTCGAGCGGTACAGGTTCAGCGGCACGCGATTCGCGTCGTATCCGTACGAGGGGAGACACCTCGCCGAGCTCGACATCGAGGGGTACGCCGAGGTCGTGACGATTCCGGCCGGGGCGGCGATCGTGCCGACCGCGCAGCGAGCGATGCGAGTGATCGTGAACCTTCTGGAACCAGCAGCGCCTGACTCATTGGCACGGTGGGGGTTCTTCAGCGCGTTCGTTGAGCGCAAGGAGTACGCCGAACCATACGTGATGGAGCCGATTGCGAGGAGGATGATGGAAGAGGACGCGGATCTGAGAGCTGAGTTTCACCGCCGCTTGGCCGATGACGAATCCTTCAGACAGAACCCATCGGAGAGACTCGACTTCTTCTACCGGCGATCCGTGTACTTCGATGAATGTGAGAATGTATATCCGGTGATGCGGCTCACACGGTTGTGAGGGCCACCGCGTGCACCATGGAGGGGAGCTGAGTATGGAAGAAGAACAGCTGACGATCCTTTGCATCACGAGCTACAGGAAGGGTGATGAGTTCATGCGCCAGTGCAGGCGTGAAGGGTGCCGGGTGGTCCTGCTGACCTCCAAGAGCCTCGAAGGCGCCGACTGGCCGATGGACTGCATCGACGAGATTTTCTACATCCCCGACGTGGACAAAGAATGGAACATGCACGACGTCATTTACGGCGTCAGCTTCATGGCCCGCACGGAGAAGATCGATCGAATCGTCGCGCTGGACGACTACGACGTCGAAAAGGCGGCGGCGGTGCGGGAGCACCTGCGGGTCCCGGGCATGGGTGATACAACAGCCCGGTACTTCCGGGACAAGCTCGCCATGCGCACCCGCGCATTCGCCGACGGCATCATGGTGCCCGAGTTCGTCCACGTGCTCAATTACGACACGATCCGCGAGTACTTGCGTGTCGTCCCACCGCCGTATGTGCTCAAGCCGCGGTTTGAAGCGGGTGCGATCGGGATCAAGAAACTTCAGGCAGGCGAGGACCTCTGGGCTATTCTGGAGGAGCTCGGGGATGAGCAGTCGTTCTATCTGCTCGAGCACTTTGTGCCGGGCGATGTCTACCATGTGGACAGCATTGTCTACGATGATCAGGTGGTGTTCGCGATCGCCAGCCAGTATGGTGCGCCTCCAATGGAGGTTGCCCACGAAGGCAAGGTCTTCACGACCAGAACGCTCCTGCGGGGAACGGATGACGAGCAGGCGCTGTTAGAGGAGAACAGGCACCTGCTGAGCGTGCTCGGTCTCAAACAGGGAGTCTCGCACACGGAATTCATCAAGAGGAGCGACGATGGAGAGATCTACTTCCTCGAGACCTCCGCGCGTGTCGGCGGCGCCCATATCGTGGATCTGGTCGAGGCCGCCATGGGACTGAATCTCTGGGCCGAATGGGCCCGGATCGAGTGCGTTCGCGCCGGGGACCGCTACGTGCTCCCTGATCATCGCGACAACTACGCCGGGTTGCTCATCTCACTCGCCCGCCAGGAGTCGGCCGATATGTCGGCCTATGACGATCCGGAAGTTGTCTGGAAGCTGAACAAGCGCCATCACGCTGGACTGGTTGTCAGCTCGCCCAGCCATGAGCGAGTCGAGGCGCTGCTGGAGGCCTACACGCTGCGCTTCTATACAGACTTCTTCGCGACCGCCCCGATGCCGGACCGGCCGACTGACTGAGAGGCGTGGAGTGTAGTGTCTTACAAGTCGCGTGGGGACACGAAATGGCAAGAAACTTGAGGCGGCTAAACCTTCCGAGCTCCTCTCAGGAAAGCAGGAGGGGAGGAATGCAGGAACGGGGCGGTCGTCTCGGACGATCCGGGTGGCTCGGAAGAACGCTCTCACGCGCGGCTTCGCCGCGTTGGGGCGTGGAGCGGCGCCGTTCCGACCGGCGCTCGCTCCACGCTCTACACTCTACGTCCGACTAAAAGGTGAGTTTGGCTCCGAGTTGAATCTGCCGCGCCGGATAGGCCGCGGTCGGCTGGCCGAACGTCGGAAGCGCTGACGGACCCGGGCCGAACACTGTGTTGACGGACGAGTAGTTCTTCCTATTGAACAGGTTGAACACCTCGAAGAGGAGCTCGAGGTCCCGCTCGCCTCCCGAGAAGTACATCTTCTTGCTCAGACGCAGATCCACGGAGAAGAAATCCGGTCCCTCGCCGGCGTTTCTTCCGACCCCAACCGGGCGGTCGCTCGCCGGATCGCCGTTACCGTTGCGATCGTATCCAGCCAGGATATTGTACGGCCGTCCGCTGCCATACGTGATGATGGTTCCGAGCATGAAGTTGTCCAGAACCGCGTTTTCCGTGTAGCCGCTAAGGTCCCACAAGCCGCTCGCGACGAGGCGGTGGCGCTCATCCTGGAAGGACGGACCCTTGTCGGCACCCGGATTCAGAGGATCCTGATACTGGAATTCGGTGATCCAGTCGATGTAATCGTCTTCGGATTTGGAGAGGGTGTAACTGAGCAGGAACTCGGTGGCCTTGCTCATGCGGCGGTTTACCGAGAGGGTCATGCCCCGGTGCCAGGAATCTCCGGTCGACTCATAGTTATAAATGTCCGCGAATCCCGGGATCGGACGCTGTCCGGTGGCGGGGTTGATCACGGGGTTGATGTTGCGGACGGAGAAGATGTTGCGCCCGCGGACATACTGGAAACTTGCGTGCAGCGACATGTCTTGGCCGAGCGCGCGGTCGATCCCGATGCTCATCTGGTCCGACGATCCCGTGTTGAAATCGGGGTCGGCCTGGAGCCTGACCGGGTACGCGGCGACGCCGGGGTCGGCGGCGAACTTGTGTCCCGGAAGCTTCCATGCGGCCACTGCCGGCGCGCCGCGCAGGAGGATCGTCCGTGTCTGGCCGTAGGTGCTCTGTCTGACAGCGAAAATCGGCCCCGTCGACGTGACACCATAGAACCTGCCCGCTGCGACGCGGACGTTCGTCTGCGTGTCGTCGCTGGTATAGGAGAGAGCCACCCGGGGTGCGATGTTGTCGCTGTCACGCCGGATCGGGTCCGGCAGCGTCTCCAGATCGTACCGGAGGCCGAGTTTCAGGGTGAAGTTGCCGCTGATCATCCAGTCGTCCTGAAGGAAGAAGCTGAAGAGGGTGTTATTGAGCTTGTCGGTGTCGTCGCCGAACGCCTGGATGAAGGCGCCGGGGATGCCGAGAGCGAATGCCTGAATGGACGTCAAGGCGGGCGATCCCGGATAGAGCGCGTTGGCCGGGATTGCGGCAAAAACGTATCGGCCGCCGAAGTTCAGCGGCAGGCTCGCCTCGTACCTGATGTAGTTGACGTCGAACCCCGCCTTGAGGCCGTGCCGGCCCTTGTATAGTGAGAGTGTGTCGACGAACTGAAACTGGTTCTCGACGCGGGGCTGAGGCAGGAACCTCTGCCGGCCGACGGTTGCGTACCCGAGGATTTCGACGGTCGGTCCGTTGTTCGGGTCGAGCGACTGCAGGTCATGATCGCGTCGAGCGTATTGGAAGCGGGCCTCATTGATGAGCGACGTCGAAAGGATCGAGTTGAGTCCGAGCGAGAAAGACTGGTCGTTGAGATCGAGCGACCCGCCACGGCTCTGAGCGACCAGACCGCCCCACGGCTCCTGATTCTCGTTGGTCGAATTCGCGTATGTGTAACGAGCACTCAGTGTGTGGCTCGCGTTCAGGATTTGATCGACCTTCAGGAACAGCTGGTTGTTCCATTGCACGAAGGGGACTGCCCCGCTGTCGACGGCGAATCCCGCCTTGCGCAGCAGCGCAGCGGCATCGTTCGAGATCGTCACGATGTTGTTGTTGTCGACGTCGGTCCGCTCGAATGACGCAAACAAGAACGTCTTGTCCTTCTTGATCGGGCCGCCGAAGGTGAACCCGTACTGCATCTGGGAAAACGGGGCGTCGACGCCCGCGGGAGCGAACGCATTGTCCGAATCGAAGCTGTCGTCGCGGTCGAAGAAGAACAGGGAGCCGCCCCACGTGTTCGTTCCCGACTTGGTCACGATGTTGACGAGGCCACCGATCGCTCTGCCGTACTCGGCCGAGAAATTGTTGGCGACGACCTGGAACTCCTTGATCGCTTCCTGGCTGAACGTGGAGCGCACGGAGCCCACGGCATTGTCGTTATTGTCGAGACCGTCGACCATGATGTTGTTGTACCGGGCACTCTGGCCGTTGAAGGAGAGTCCGGAGGTGCCCGATGCTCCCACCTGAGGCGCACGGTCGGTGTCGACACCGGGGGTCGTGAGACTGAACGACAGGTAGTTGCGCTGGTTGATCGGGAGGTTCGCGATCCGGTGTGTATCGACAATCGTAGAGTTCTGGGTCTTGCCCGGTTCCACAATCGCGGCATCGGCGATCACCTCGATCGTCTCGCTCACAACCGGAGCCACCGTCATCTGAAAATCGACACTCGAGACCGAGCCGATCGAGACGATGACCCCTTTCCTCACGGTCGTGGCAAATCCGGAAAGCTCGCACGTGACGTCGTAGGAGCCGGGCGGCAGCAACGGGATCATGTAATCCCCGTTGACGCTGGTCTCGACTTGACGAGAAAGGTTTGTGTCAACGTTGACGGCGATGACTGCCGCACCCGGGATCGACGCTTCGCTCGCATCGGTCACCACACCTCGGATATCACCCGTGGTCTGGCCGCGAGACTGCGCAAGCAGGTGGCTCGACGAAACGAGAAGGACGACGAGAATCGACGCCCTGGTCCTGGACAGCATAGAAGGCTCCCTCCAAGTAATGTCGCCGGTTTTCGGACTGGTCATTGGATGTGCAGCACTCTACGCAGGAGCGACGCGCCTGTCAAGGCGCAGTGCATCAGAATATAGCCGTTGGTTTTTGCTCCCGGGAGCCGGGGTCGGGACTGGTTGCGTCGCCTCCGCGCGATGTCAATATCCGTATTTCAGTCCCAGGATCGCCAGGAGTCATGGACAAGCGCTCGGAGCTAACGGTTAATGCACAACGCGGCGGAGCCGCAACCAAACAGGCAATATCCGGGCACGCCGCAAGCCCCTTCCGAACACCTCTCAGGAAGGCAGGAAGTTAGTGTCTTACAAGTTGCGTGTTGACACGAAATGGCAAGATTCTTGACAATGCTGAATCCTCCCGATCCCTCTAAGGAAAGCAGGAGGAGAGGAATGCAGGAACGGAGCAGTCGCCTCGAACTGATCAGAGTGGCTC
>JACPPM010000268.1 GCA_016191015.1 Acidobacteriota bacterium
CTTCACATACTCCATCGCCTCTATCCGTTCCTGCATTCCTCCCTTCCTGCTTTCCTGAGAGGGGGTTCGGAGGATCTCGCCCCCTCGAGAGTCTTGCCATTTCCTGTCAACACGCAACTTGTAAGAAACTAATTACGAAACCGAGCTGTCTCAATGTCGTTGACAACTTCCGCATTAGGCGGTCGCACTCTAGCTGCCGAGCGACCGATTCGACATGGTCGAGCCGTCGATCGCTTCCGCTCGCATCGCGTAGGGTGAGTCCGTCCCTTGCTGCCGCGACAATCGCGATCTCCTCCGCCGAGAGCTGCCGTTGCTCGCGGTAGCGCTTGAAACGCAGGATCGACGCGCCGTCTGTGGTCACGACCTCGCGCACGGCTGGACCCGGGTGGAGCTGGAGATCCATCTCGAACGCGCTTCGCGCCGGCTCCGCGATCTCGACATTTCGATCTTCTAAAAGAATCCGAGGGGCGCCGAATGTGAGCGCGCTGCCGATGAGCTCGCTGGGCTCCCATGGCACCCCGCATCCAAAACGGGTGTCCAATGCGACAGTCGCGGCCTGCTCTGGAAGGGCCGGGTTCAGGCTCGCCAGCAAGCCGTACACGAGGGCCGATAGTTGGTCGATCTGCTGGCCGGCGAGCGCGGGCTGCTTGCGGGTGCGCGACAGGAGCACACCCCCTCCTCGCGCACCCGCTGCTGCGTCGAATGTCCCCGCGGGGAGATCCTCGGCATTGACGAACGCTGCCGGATGCGCTACGTGTTTCGCCTCGACACCTGCTGACCCGGCCGCGTCGGCGAGGATCTTGACGAGTGCCCTAGTCACCTCGTCGGCCACGCTCGCCTCGGGCGGCACGGCTCTGTCGGCGATCGCCGCCGCCGTGCGCCACCCGATGGCCTCGGGGACGCGCGAAGAGAGCCAATGGAGCGCCGCGCGGAGCCATCCGAAGAAAGCGTCGCCGGTATGTCCCTCGTCCGCGCTTAGCCGTGCCAGGCACACTTCCGTGTAGATCAGGTCGCTCTCGGACCGCGCGCCCATGGTCGTCGAGAAGGCCTTTGCGTAGTACTCGCGCGAGTCCGCGAAGCGCCCCAACCGCCGGTAGAGCCGCGCGAGGATGATGAAGTTCACCTACTCGAGCCGGTAGTCGCGCCGGGGCAGCTCTGCCGCCTGCCGCTCGATCACGGCGTTCTTCTCGCTCGTTCCTGTACCCGTCCCGGTCTCCGAATGGTTGCGCGGAGCCCGTCTGTCAATTCGTTGCGCGAAGGGGAGCGTGTAGGCGGGTGTGGATGCGGGGCTGTATCAGATAAATGCTTACGGGCGGATCCGTGGGGACGGTTATGTCGAAGATCGACCATGGAATCATCCAGCCGGGGGCGCTATCTCTTCGGCGAGGCGAAGAGCAAGAAGCCAAGACGTCACGCTAGCGCCCGTCCACAATCATCGGGGCCGTCCGTTCGGCAGGAATGGCGTGCAGCGCTCGTTCGAACCTCGCTCGGCTCTCGGTGAGAAGAGGCTTCGCGTAGTCGTAGTTGTGGACTCCGTTCCCCGTCTTTACGAGACCCGGGTGTTTTCGACACTGGTTCCTGAGTCCCAGGAACTCCGCCCGCTGGGTGTGCGGGAGCCCTTCGATGCGCGCGGCAAGATCGTTCTCTAGCGGGTCGAGCGCCAGCTGCTCTTGGGCGAGATCGGTTTTCCACTCGTCCACCTAGGCTGAATAGGCTTCGTCGTGGCAGGGGGGCAGCTTGATATTCCCTCTGCGAGGTCCAGGCTGCCGCGCACCCCGCTCGTGTCGCAGCCTGTGCATTCCACCCCTGGCGACCCACATCGCGGACGGTGAGTTCTCGATGCCCCGCCCACCGGAAGAGCAGCAGGGTGGCCACGAGAACCGAGTTGCCCGGAAGACCCAGAGTCACCGGCGCCGCGAATCGTCCGACGCCCCTTGCTCTAAGGTCGGGTGCGGTCACACCTCCGAACGGCCTCCTTCATGCATGTCCCTGAGCCTCGGGGCACCCCATTGAGGACGTGGGGTGCGCACGATCGTCGCGGAACAATTGTACGGGGATGGGGTTCAAGCTCTAGGAGGCGGAATCATCTGCGGCCAGACGGTTTGGTGTGTCCCACGAATTGGCCGGTTATCGAACGGTGCGGTGAAGTCTCAAGTCGCTCGAACACAAGCTGGCAGATTCGTATCTTGTCTGGTACGAGTTTCAAATGGAACGGACCGTGATTAATCATCTCGAGGGTTATGTGTCCGTGGTAACCCGCATGGATGATCGGCGCCGTCAGATGAACCATGAGGCCCAGCCGTGCAAGTGAACTCCGGCCTTCCACACGTGCCGCCAGGCGCGCTGTCTTGCGCAGACTAATCTCTTCCCTCGTAACTCCAAGCAAGAACTGCTTTGGACCAAGGATCACACCGCCGTCAGCCAGCGGGGTAACCTCAACTTCATTCACAGTTGAGACCGCAACATCGACGAGGTGCGCCGCTGCGATGTCTAGGAATTTCGTTGAGGAAAGATCCAGCTCGACCTTCTGGCCTGGGATGGATATGTTCTTGGACCAGGCTTGGAAAATACCTCCCAAGACAAGGTCAACGGCCGATGTCGTGTATTGATCGTCTTCGGGAGCAGGGTCGATTGTGATCTCGTGTTTCCTTAGCGCCTCCCGAATCCCTCTGTCGCTGAGGATCATGCGCCGTCGCGAACCATCTAACCGTTGCGAACCCAGACGCGAAGACCGCCCACTACCGGCTGACCCGGGAGTTCGACGAGAAGCTCATCATCAGTTCGCTTTATGACGTGGACCCGAACTTCACCGTCTACCTCTTGCCCACGTATGGGACTCACGTCGGTCCGAACGTCGCTGGCGCTCACTAGTACTCCAGAAGCAGTCACGTTCTCTTGCGGCGGGTTCAACACCACATACCGTTCGGCCGGCAGGAATCCGAGAGAAACCTTGCAAGGCACGAAGCGAGCACGGTGCTCCCTTTCTGGTCTTCGGGTGCGTTTTGTTGCCATGATATTACCCGTGCGAATTCCCTTTCGTTTCTTGATGATCAAAGTATATGCGTTTTCGACCAGGCCATCAAGAGTTCCCTCTGAGATTCGGAGATGACGGACGCAGTGCGTCATTGACGCTACGACACATGGACGAGCTCATCAGCGAGGGTTTGGTCTCTTATCCGGTGCAGATTCCGGAGAACCTGGCCGCTGATTTCCAGAAATGCGTTCGTGCGGCCTGGCCCTCTGTCAGGCCCTCCATGGCCGATTCTCGGATCCCCATGGGTTCCTGCCTGGCGAGCTGCTCACGCACATTGATTTCTTGGAGGACAGTGTGGCTAGCCTTGACGACTGCGAAAAGAACTCGAGACCCGCCGAATATGAGCGCGCTGCCGATGAGCTCGGTGGCCCCGGTCCGCAACCTCCATCCAAAACTGCCGTCGACTGCTACGGTCGCGACGTGTTCCGGAAGGGCTGGTCTCAGACTCGCCAGCAATTCGTGAACGAGCGACGATAGTTGGTCGATCTCGGCGCCGGCAAACGCGGGCCGCGCTCGGGTGTTCGACAGGAGCACACCCCATCCTCGCGCACCCGCTGCAGCGTCGATCGCTCCGCCGCGCCGTGGCAGCCCTGCCGCCTGCCAGTCAATCTGCTTTTCGGTCTCGAGCGGCCCGGCCGAATCTCCAAGGTTCACGCGAATCAGCGCGGAGATGTTCATCAGGTAGAGGTACACGCGGCGGTTGCGGAAGTAGGGATCGAGTAGCTCCAGCGCACTGCGCATATACGGCTCGGCCCGCTCCGCCTGCCGCGTCATCACGAACCCCCAGCCCTTCGTCTGCGGTAGAACGCCGCGAAGCAGAGCGGGGATTGCCGGCGATGGATCGGGAGCCGATGTGACCTCGCGGACTGCTGCAGCGCGATCCGCCATCGCTCCGCGGTTCTCTTGCGACTCATTTGCTCGAACACGAGTGTGACATTCGTACGGTCCAGGAGTTCCTCGGATATGTCGAAGTTCGAAGCACGATGATACATACTCACGTTCTGAATCGCGGATGCCGATGCGTGAAAAGCCGGGCGGACACTCTGTGAGGAATGAAGCGCTACCCGATATGCGGAACCCATTTAGGTGCCTGCAAGGGCATCAGGAGCTCCGCAGGCCCTGATGGCACACATGTTGACGCGGGTTTCTACGAGGCGTAGCATCTGTGCGGATAGACAACAAACCGGGTCTCTCTGGAAACCATTTAAACATAAGTTAGGCCTACAAGAGCGCGATGCCAGACGAGCGGCGGCTCAAAGATTTGGTTGAGTTTGGGACATTGGATGATCTGCGCCTAGCGCTTGAGAGCTACGGCAACAGGTTGCTGGCGGTGTGCAGCTGGATTGTCAGCAATCGTGAGCGGGACAACGCGGGTCTCGCGCTCTACAACCTGCTCAGCGGGGTTGTGCCCTTCGTTCAGATCGCTCGCCAGCACCTGCTTGGCCACATCCAGATTCTCGCGTTCTGCGCGCGCAACGTCTTTGAGATTAATCTCCGGACGCGACACGTATTGCAGTCAGCTGCGAATCTCCAGCAGTGGATGGCGGAGTGTGTCGCTGACAACATTGAGGTTCTGGAGGGCATCCTCCAACTTCGCGATACTGCCTCGCCTGGTGATATCGCGATTCTCGAGACGGAGATCGAGCGGCTACGAAGCGTTGCTCGGCGCCACGGCATTACCGATTCGGCGAAACTCTTGGCGGTGCCCGATCTGGCCAAGGCGGTTGGGCAGGAGGTTGAGTATCGGGCGCTGTTCAAGCTCTACTCGAAACTTGTGCATCCCTCGTCTTATCTACTGAACCGCAGCGCGGATGAGGTGCGTGAGAGCGTGATTCGCCAGATCCTCGTGATCCGGCTTCAGCTGTATGGTTACGACCTACTGGAGCGCATACGGGAACGCCTCAAAGTTCCGGAGGATGTGGTCGGCAGCCATGAGATGGGTAGACCGGGAAGTGACGCCTAACCCTCCTTTGCGCCGGACCCGCCTGCGGCGGGCCGGTGAACGGCGACATCAGGCCGTTGACGGTGAGCGATGCTTGAGGAGTAGGCGGTGAGCGAATCCGAGCAACCAGCCTCTGAGTTTCAGGATGGCCTCAGAGCGGTCGTGGCCACTGCTGCCAGGCGGTACGAGGACGGGAAGACCCTGGAAGAATGGTAAAGATTCCCCACCGCGCACACGTTGGCGCTTCTAACCCGAGTTTACCGCGTTCCGACGCTGAAAGTGGAGAAAGGGACCTCCTGATAGGCCCTTTGCCACTCGCGGGTCGTATGACCTATTCGGGGTGGTTTTCGGAGTTGGTTCGGTACCGTTCGAGATCGAGCAAGTCGAGCATGTCGCGTGGGGTGTCGTCCAGCTTGGATAGAACGGTACCGACGTGGGGCTTTCGCGTCGGTATGGTCCCGGATAGACGATGGCAATTCGCGGATCGCCGCGAGCAAACGCATTATTTTCGCCACGCTGAGAGAGATGCCATCGTGAGCGAGCTTGCGGCGCAGCAGACTGGCGATCATGAGGGCGAGGACGCAGTAGAGCGCGTGAACGCGGAGCTTCTGGTAGGTCCGGTGAAAGGTCGGACCAAACCTCAGGAAGTGCGGTCCCTTCATGCAGCGAAATGCGCCCTTTACGTGGTACTGCGAGCGGTAGGCCAGGACAATCTCATCGTCCGACCAGGCGTCGCGATCTGTGAAGAGAATGGTCTTTCCCAGTAAGGTTGCGCGGAGGATCCGCCATGCTTCGTTCTGGAAGCGGAAGCGCAGGCGTGGAAGGCCGTTCCGTCCGGCAGAGAGCTTCGCAGCGAAGAGATCCTCTATGTGCCGGGCGTTCAGGATCAGCTTGACCTGCTTCTCGACACCAGGAGCAGAGGGAGCCTTTCCCCTTGGCCGTTCGCGATAGCGATCGAGAGCCTCCCCAAGCTCCTTGAGCTTTCGTCCTCGCTTACGGATTTCGTGTCGGAGTGTCTTCCGTTGCGCGTCAAAGAGCGGCTCGTCGAAGGTGCAGAGAACGGTTCGCTCCACTCCGAAGACGACCTGCCGGGTCCTATACGACCAGACAGCGGGTAGTCACTCGCGATCGAGGCGTCGCATCCTCCGACGCGGGATCGCGAGAAGTTTGGGATGCTGTGTCGGGACCAACGAGCCAACGAGCATCGGTCCAGGTCTTAAGTTTTCACTGGCGATGATTGAGCGACGAGGAGGCCGTCCCAGTTCGATTCGCCTATTCTTGACCCCCTAGAGGGAGTCATAGAGCGAGAAGCTGTGAAACAATGCGTTTGCACGTTCGATGGCCAGACACAATCAATGTGTTGTGCTGTGGAAACCCACGGTCGTGGCAATTTTTTCACAGCTTCTGAGTCGTAAGGTTGCGAGACATTACCTTGCCCACGTCTGTCCGTTGGGGGACAGTCCGTGTTTCTTAGTTCCATTCACCGCTTTTTAGTCCCTCCGCCAGGATCACCGATATTCCCGAGCAGGCGGACGGCGCTTGCACGCGACACCTCGAGGCCGATCACGCGGTCTCGCTCGAGCTGCCGAGCGACGCGAACCGTTGTTTCCGCCTGGTCGATGCCTCGACCGTCATCGCAGGCATCACGCAGAGCGAGCCCGTCACTTGCTGCGTCGACAATCGCGAGCTCTTCCGCCGACAGCACCCGCGGCTCGCGGTAGCGCTTGAAATGCACGATCGCCGGCCCGTCCCCGCCGGGCTCGACCTCGCGCACCGCCGGACCGAGGTGGAGCCGCAGATCCATTTGGAGTGCTGTCCGCGCCGGCTCCGCGATCTCGACATTTCGATCTTCTAAAATAACCCGCGGGGCGCCGAATGTGAGCGCGCTGCCGATGAGGTCGCTGGGCTCCCTTGGCAACCCGCATCCAAAACGGCTGTCCAAGGCGACAGTCGCGACCTGCTCCGGAAGGGCCGGGCTCAAACTCGCCAGCAAGCCGTACACCAGCGCCGATAGTTCGTCGATCTGCGCACCGGCGAGCGCAGAGTGCCCGGGGGTGCTCGACAGGAGCACCCCCCATCCTCGCGCACCCGCTGCTGCGTCAAATGTCCCCGCGCGGAGATCCTCGGCATTCACGAACGCCGGCGGATCCGCGACGTGTTTGGCCGCAACACCTGCGGACTTGGCCGCGCCGGCGAGGATCTTGACCAATGCCGTCGTCACCTCGTCGGCCACGCTCGTTTCCGGCGGCACAGCCCTGCCGGCAATCGCCGCCGCTGTGCGCCAGCCGATGGCCTCGGGGGCGCGGGAGGAGAGCCAATAGAGTGCTGCTCGCAGCCATCCTAGAAAAGCGTCGCTGGCATGTCCCTCGTCCGTGCTCAGCCGCGCCAGGCACACTTCCGTGTAGATCAGGTCGCTCTCGCTCCGCGCGCCCATCGTCGTCGAGAAGGCCCGGGCGTAGTATTCGCGCGAGTCCTCGAAGCTCCCCAGCCGCCGGTAGAGCCGCGCGAGGTTGATGAAGTTCACGTACTCGAGCCGGTAGTCGCGCCGGGGCAGCCCTGCCGCCTGCCGCTCGATCTCCTTTTCGGTCTCGAGCGGCCCGGCCAAATCTCCAAGGTTTACGCGGTTCAGCGCGGAGATGTTCATCAGGTAGAGGTACTCGCGGCGGTTTCGGAAGTACGGATCGAGCAGCTCCAGCGCGCTGCGCATGTATGGCTCCGCGCTCTCCGCCTGCCGCGTCATCACGAACCCCCAGCCCTTCGTCTGCAGGAGAACGCCGCGAAGCAGAGCGGGAATCGCCGGCGATGGATCGGGAGCCGACGTGACCTCGCGGTATTGCTGCAACGCGATCCGCCAGCCCTGTGCCATCGACTGCAGAATCGCCTTCTGGATCGGCGCCCGCGCGCAGGTGATCGCCCGCTCCATCAGGCGCAACGCGATCCCGTGGCCGCCCTCGGACAACCGCTTGTTGGCCTCGGCACAGAGACGCCACGAATCGACATGGTAGTTGTTCCCGTGACACAGCGCGTACGCGTGCAGCCAGCCGATCGAACGCGTCACGGCCGCCAGCCGGTCGTAGTCGAGACGAGTGCGGGAAATCCTCAACTCGGGACGCACGATCGAAACACCGGATGGCAGCCGGCAAAGCGGGCCGTCTGTTCCTAGTACGTTCTCTACTGCCGGCTCCACGATCCCCGGCACGAGGCAGTGCAGCCCCCCGTCACCGCGATGAGCACTCGCGACATGCGACGCCTGGAGCCAGGCGATCTCCCACCCCGCGGGCAGCCATATGTGCGGAGCGCCGCCCGCGACGAGAATCAACCGGTGCGGCGTGTCACGCAGCCCGTGAGCCAGAAAGCGGACGAGCTGAACGTTCTCCCTCTCGATGGATGCCCCGTTTCGCGGAGCCAGCACAAGGATGAGGCGCGGGACCTGATCGCGAAGCGCTCCGACGATGCGCTGGGCGTGCGCCAGCCCGCTCATGGCCGACCCGTCTCCTCGACCCTCGTTGTCGATCCACTCTCCGATGATGTCGGCATACGATCTGCCCGACGACACATCCGAGGGTCCGCGGTAGTCCGGATCGGTCCATTGTGATATCAAGTCAGCTTCAGGCGGCCGCTCGGGCGCCGGAGTGTTGTCGTGGACTGGCGGGTCAAGCCCTAACTGCAAGCTGAGCTCGGAGGCAACCTGATGGCTGCGCCACGCGCCCAGGCTCAGGTCGGAGACAGCCCATGTCTCTACGGGATGGTCCTTCACGATGAGCTCGAGGATCTCATCGAGGGAGGTGGCGAGGATGCCGGTAAGGCGGAGAGGGCCGAGCTCGCGGATCATGGCCGCCTCTCTCGCGCAAGCGGCTCAGGCGTGGTGGTGATCCTGATCCGCCTCAGTTCCTTCAACACGTTCACCGGCGGCTACCATGTAAAGAGTGGATTGTGTCAGGCCGTCCAATCCCAGCAGCTCGTCGATCTGGCGGTCGTAGTAGCCGCCGATGTTGAGCGAGCCCAGGCCGAGGGCGTTGGCGGCGAGGTTCAAGGTTTGCGCCACGTGGCCCGCTTCGAGGAGGATGAAGCGGTATCCGCGGAGACCATACTTGAACGTCGACCGCTCGAAAAGGGCCGTCAGGAAGAAGATGACGGATGCGTCCGCGGCGATAGTGCTTTGAAAGGGGACGAGGGCTTCGGCGATACGCGGCGTGAGGTCTTCGCCGCGGAGAAGGCGCACATTCCGCTGGAGCGGGTTGTAGTGATACAGCCCAGGTCTCAACCCCTGCACGTGCTTCGTGTGGAAGTAGATCTCGAGCGGGTACAGGCCACCGCCTGACGGCGCCGCCCTGAACCCGCGTGTGTACTCAGTGCCGCTGTTATCGCGGGTAATCCCGTAGGCGTGATGGAGGAGCGCGGCCAGGTCGCGGAGCTCGATTGAGCGCGGGCGCATCGCGCGGCAGCTCGTGCGCGAGAGAACCGCCTCGGAGAGCCTCATGTCCAGCGCCGTCATTTCGGTCGGGAGCGCGACCTCCGGGTATGGATCGTACGGCAGCGACTCAAGCAGCTCCTTCATCCGAGCCACGATCGATTCCTGCGATGGGAACTCGTCGTAGCGGCCGAGCTTCGAAGCCTCGTGGAAAATCTCCCACCAATCGTTCTCGGTGGTTTTCAGCCCGCGGACTTCATCCCAGAATGTGGTTGCCATAGCTGATCTCTTCTCCCATCATGGATACGGATGCGGCGCCGGATTGGCGCCTGTCTCGCGCGTGATGCCCTTGTGGCCGAGTTTCTGGGGCACCTCCCAGATCCGGTATCCGCCGAGGGCGCGCACGTCATGGCCGAGGCAGAGCGGATGGAAGCCGGGGATGAGCGCCTTGATGACGGCAAACCCGATCTGCTCGACATCCGGCGTCGTCACGTCGACGAGCAGGACGCGATGGTTCACGGCCGCGACCATCTGGCAGAGCTTGTCGAGGTCACGGCGCGGAGTGCCGGTGGAAAGATCGGCGAGCTCTGCGAAATCCTGTCGCTCCTTCGATTGGAACAGGAACTCGGCCTGCGGCGCGTTGGCGTGGTCGCTGTAAAAGTTGAGGTGCCCGATCTGACCGGTGATGCTCTCGTAGTCGGGCGGATCGGGGATGATTCGTGGCAGCTTGCTCTTGATCTGCTGGCTGTATCGCCGCGTGTGCGCGAGCTCTTCCAGACACTTCCTCACCGCATCCTCGGGGCTGAGCGAAGTGGCGGCGGCCACGACGAGCGCGGGCGAGTACGTCGAGAGGCTTTGCAAGGCCCCCATCACGGTCGGCACGCCGTGGTCCATCGTGATGTTGAAGAGCGTCACCTTCGCCCCAGTCCGCTCGAACCGCTCCACCAAGTCGTAGTTCGCATCACTCAGGGTTTCGACGAGGATCTGAGGCATCCCGAGCATGGCGAGCCAGGTGGTCATCACCGCATCCCGCTCGATCACTTCGCAGATTCCCGATATCGCCGCCTCTTCTTTGCTGCAGTGACAAGCGAGGCCAGTCGAGATCGGCTGGCAGATCGGCGCGTCGCCGGTGCCCAGGTAGTACGTGTACGGCACGTACACCATCGCCGCTGGGACGAAGCACCCTGCACCGCTCATCGGATCGACGGCGCGAATCCATCGCACGGGCGTCGAATCGTCGAAGGGCACGTATCGGAACCCGGGGCGCTCGCACTGGTCCGCGCCGTATAGCGCGAACTCCGCCGGAGGCACACACGGGAACGCGGCTGCGTCGCGCGAGCACAGCGGGAGCTCGTCGATCTCATAGATCGCCGCACAGTAGCGCTCGACCGCCTCCCCCACGGCCTTCCCAATCGCAAGCCCCCGGTCGGCCGAGGCCCCGCCCGCGGCCGAGAAGTTGAGCTGCCGCGTGAATGCGATCGTGTTCGATGCCAAAGCGTAGAAGTGGAAGAAGTCCGGCGCCCCAGCCTCGCGCGGCAGCTCGTTCACATATCGGACGATTCCCACGCGGTCGTCCACGAGGTATTCGAGCGCATCGGACAGACGCCGGAGACTCGTGTGTAGGGCCATGATCAGCCCAGCTCGTGGTAGTTGAGCTGATGGCCCGGGACAAAGTCGTTGCGCGTGGCGTTCGCGGCGGACCGCCGGACCGCGGGACTGCAGACCGGGCAGCGCGGCAGCTTGAGCAGCTTCCGCGCCCTCATCGTCGTCGCGAGCAGGTTGACCTCGATCAGGCGGCCGACGCGCGAGGGGAGGGCGCCGCTGTAAAACTTGGTCAGCTCCATTGCGGCCACATCCGCAGCGATGTTCGCCATCGATGGATGGAAGCCGATCACCGACTGGCGCATCGGCGCGTGCGGCTCGGTAGCGCGTTGGGAATCCGGGTCGTCCATGTTCGCGTTCTCCCGGGCCCTTGCGCATTCGTAGCATGGCGTCTCGCCCGGGATCACCAACGGGCCGACAAAACCGATCATGCGATCGAGCACCACCGGGAGGAACTGCCGCCTGTTTGCCACGCTCCATTCGTTCCATTCACGCAAAAGCTGCCAGCCTCCGCAGTCGGAGGTGGCGACGAGGCAATCGATGCTGTCGGGGTCGAGACCCGCCGACCACTCGTCGTAGGCCAACGGCGGCTCCAGCCACCCCGCCCACTGCGCCGGCTGCAGGAACCCTGCGTCGTCGTAGAACCGCAGGTTGCGGAGCATATGATAGTCGACAACCTCAACTTTTCCGGCGCCTGCCGCCCGCAACGCTCCCAGCATGTGCCGCGAGATGGCATTGACACCCATGATGACGATGTGTTTCGAGGCCAGCCGCTCCAGGACGATCTCGGCCTTTTCGCCGAAATGCCAGTAGAAGATTTCGTCGTTTGTCTCGGGGCGATCCGGGGGCGGAGCGGATTCTTCACTGGGCGCTAGCAGACGCTTAGCGATGAGATGCCCAACGAGCTCATCCACCGCAGGCCTGTCGGGTCCGGCGAACATCTCGATGATCTGCGAACGAGTCGCGCCGGTCGTGCTGGTCGCTGTGACAATCGTCTGAACGACCTCGGCCGCGCGCTCACCGCCGATCTTCACCTCGGTGCAACCACGTACGATGATCACACCGTTCGGGATGGTGACGATCTGCGCGGGAAGGCACCGCAGCTTGGGTGTTTCCTGGGAACCGGGCGCGTCGTTTGTCATCGATTCCTCCATGAGCGAGGGTGCTTCTGGCTAACAGCCATATTGATGCCCTTGCCCGATAGGTAGCGGGCGGAGAAGCGCTCGATCCTCCTCCGCCCGCCTTCGCTCCAGACCGTACCCTGGCTATTGCGACCTACGCCACGCGGACCGGCCGGACTTCGGCCGCGGCTGTGCAGGTACAACACGGCGAGCAGCAGCAGCAGGCCGTGACATCCTGCGCGGACATGCCGCCAGGCTTGTGCTGCCGCGCGTCCATCGTCTGGTACGCCTTCTCCAGCGACTGGATGTCGGCGATCGTCAGGTGGAGGGGTGGGCTGCCGCCGCCGGAGCGACCCCACTTCTGCAACTCCATCAGGTCGCCCTTCGTCAGCTTCTGGACCGGCGGGCTCATCATCCCGACCTCCGCCGCGTTGAATCCCAGCTTCGCGATGGGCGTGTTCGCTGGAAGTCGACCCGCTGCCGGGGCTGGGTGCTCGGCCGCCAGCGCCGTCGCGGCAACCGCCATGCCGGCTGCCGTTATGGCTGCGCTCACGAACTGCCTCCGTCCGCCCTCTAAGCCCTGAGCCGCTACGTTCGTATCGTCAATCTGCGCCATTCGTTTCTCCTTGAAAGAAAGTGGATAGTCGACGGGATCCCACCACACCAGGGGGCTGCGGCGCTCGAGCAGACTCCCTCCGTCATGCTCACGCGGAACAGGCTCTCCCCGAGGAGTGCCCGATGCCGCCTGACTGCCCGCCGGTGGACCATGGATAATCCGGACGATAGCAGTCGAGGCGGGTAATGTCAATATCATGATACTGAATTCCAATTTCCTTTTTGTCCTGCTATACTCGGGAACGTCCAGGGCGGCCGGCGGCAATGAAAATACTTCTTGTTTATCCGAACGCGCGGGCCGAAATCATCGGCTGGGGCGATCTGGGGGCGATTGCCGAGCCCCTCGCTCTGGAGTACCTCGCGGCCGGCGCGAAGCTCGACGGTCACGACGTCCGAATCCTGGATCTGCGGCTCCACCGCGACGCTCTGGATGCAGCGCTCCTCGACTACCAGCCGGCCGCGGTCGGCGTCACAGGCTTTTCGATGCACGTTTTGCGCGGGCTCGCCATCTGCACCCGAGTGAAGGAATTGCTGCCCGACTGCATCACGGTGGCAGGGGGACACCATGCGACCTTGCTGCCTGAGGATTTCTTCGAGCCGCAGATCGATTGCGTCGTGCAGGGCGAAGGTGTCAAGCCTTTCCGGGAGATCCTCCGGGCACTGGCTGCCGGGCGGACACCGTCCGGGATTCCAGGGGTCTGGACGCGCGCAGACGGGCGCTTCCTGAGCGGCGGAGATCCCTACCTGTTTGACATCGACGATATGCCACTACCGGACCGGTCGCTCCTCCCGGACGATCGCGCGTCCTACTTTATCGACTGGATGAAGCCGATCGCGCTGATGCGCTCAACCGTTGGCTGCCCATTCCGCTGCAGCTTCTGCTCCCTCTGGCGCATCATGGACGGCAAGTACCACATACGCGCAGTAGAGCGGGTCGTGACCGAGCTGGCGGCGATTCCCGAGGAATGCGTTTTCCTGGTGGATGATGAAGCGTTCATCAATCGGAAGCACATGTTCGAGCTCGCCGCGGCGATCAAGAGCGCGGGGATTCGGAAGCGCTATTTCACCTACTGCCGGATCGATTCGCTGCTCCGCGAGCGCGAGCTCCTGACGGCCTGGCGCGATGTGGGGCTCGAGCGGCTCTTCATCGGTATCGAGGCCGTGACGGCTCGGGACCTGCAGGATTACAACAAACGGCTGAACATCTCCCAGATCGAGGAAGGGCTCACGGTTGCGCGCGCGATGGGGATCGCCGTCTTCGCCGGCTTTATTGTCAACACGAGCTTCGAGAAACGGGACTTCAAGCAGCTTATCCGCTTCATCGAGCACAACCGGCTCGACTACCCGTCGTTCACGATCCTGACCCCGCTGCCCGGCACCGATGCCCTCCGCACCTTCGATGCCGTCACCGAACGGCAGCCGAACGGGCGGCCGAGCTGGGAGCTCTTCGATCTGCAGAACCCGGTAACTCGAACGACTCTGCCGCGCGACGCGTTCATGCGCGAGTACCGGAATCTCTTCAACGAATTCATCGGACGAAGCTTGCAGTACCGGGAGGAGATGCTGCTGCACAACCCGGAAAGGCTGCGGGAACGGGCGCGGATCGCGTCGCAGCAGACCTACTCACCAGTCTCTTGAACCCCCCTCCCTCACCTGCGGGCGACGAGTACGTCGGCGAGAGAGCCGGCGCGGATCGAGCCGACGCCCGTGCAGCGGTCGTAGCCGGTCCTGGCCTTGTACTTGGCGTTGTTGCCCTCGGTGATGTCGCGGTAGACCACATCGGCTTGATCCCGGTACAGCTCGTAGATCGCGGCGTTCACCTGCCCGAGATATCCCTTGCCCGCTGCCTTGCGCTGCTGGTTCACGCCCGCAAGGAAACTCGCGATCGACGGAGTCGACGCGGAGGTACCGCCGATCGCCTGCCATTCGCCTGCCGAGAGCACTGCGTAGCCGCTATAGGGGTCCGCGTCGAGTGCAATGTCCGGGACGTGCCGGTTGTCCGTGCCGGGGATGCCCATCCCCGTCTGCCACGACGGCTTGGTGAAGAGCTGCGACGAGCCTCCGCCGCTGCTGGCGCCGCCCGTTGACCATACGCCGCTGCGGTTCTTCCAGACTGTCTCGTTAGTGAGTGTGAGCGTGCTCGGGTCGACGGCGACTGACGTGCCACCGACGGCGAGGACATAGGGCGAGGAGGCGGGCCAGGATACCTGCGCTCGCTGGTCGAAGGACGTGGAGCCGGCATAGGCGCCGCTATCGCCGGATGCGACGCAAACGGTGCGACCCATCGCCGCTGCGTTCATGAAGAAAGCGGTCTCGGCCGATCTGATCGAGTAAGTGAGCTCGCCCGTGCCGAAGCTCAAGCTCGCGATGCGCGGACCCCCTCCATCAGCGGCATCAGCCAGAAAGCGCTGCTCGGCCTTCAGGATCGCGTTCGGGAGCGAGTTTTTTGCGAGATAGACCGTCACCCTCGGTCCGGTGCTCGACAGCGGCCGTCCCGCCGCGCCGGCGTTCTGACTCGAGTAGGCCGTGAAGGAGCTGGCGTATTGGACGTCCAGCGCCAGCTCGCCGTCTGCGTCTCCCTGGCCGAAAGGCGGCAGAGTGCTATCGATCGGCACGAGGCGCACCTTCCCGAGCTTCTGATCGATGCCCCACTGCGCCCAAAAACTCTTCAGGTCGTCCGTGTTGATGTTCGAGTGCCAGAGGATGACGGCGATGTGCTGGCCGAGCCCATCGTTGACGCCGGGAGCCACGGCCATCCGGTACATTTTCTGAAACTCGGGCGGGCCGAAGGGAGGCTTCCCCTCGAAGGTCGGGCGAGATCCGCGCTGTGCCCGATGGGAAAACGTGCGGAAGTGGTAGATCGAATCCAGGCCGATGACGCCGTCGACGACATGCGAGATCTCGGCCGGCACCGATGGGAGCCCGGCCGCCGCATAGACGGGCAGCCCGTCGATGAGGTAGCGGTTCATTGTGACCCCGAAGGCCGATTCGACTTCGCCCACGGTGCCTGCTGCGCCGATCGTCAGCCTGTTGGGCCATGTGTCCGTGATCGTGAATCCGGAGGCGCGAAGCCAGTCGATGACTCGCGCGTGATCAGGGCCGCTCGGTGAGTATCGTGCCGCGAACTCATCCATGGTGAGATACCGCTGGTAGAGAGGTGAGATGGGATCCTGCAACTGATCGAGGAGGCGCTCGAGACCGGCTCGATCGCGGAGCCCGAGGGAGATTGTGACATCGAGGCGCTGGCCGGCCTTCATCCGTCCGAGATAGGTCGCGCGGTCGGCGGCGGCCACACGGCTTCCCGGAAGCTTCGCTGCCGCGCGCGTCCCCTGCGCGTTTCTCAGCGCGACCCAGCCGGCAATCGACAGAACGAATATGATCAGAATGGTTCTCTGTTTCATCGTGTTTCCTTTCACCGGGTGAGGAGCTGTCGCTGTTTATCTACGAACGCAGACAAACTTTCCGCCTCCTCCTGCTTCAGCTCTGCCCGCGACTGAATATACCACGTGTGATTTGGCGTACCACTGGGCACGCCGCACGACCACGTCAAAGTCCCGGAAACCGCGGGTCACTTCAACTGTGGATGCCGGAAACAGCTCACCACGTGATCGTTGACCATCCCGACGGCCTGCATGAACGCGTAGCAGATCGTGGACCCCGCCAACTTGAAGCCGCGTTCTTTCAGGTCGCGGCGACGGTCGACGGCTGATCCCCGCCTCGAATCGTCCCGAAATTGATCGTGGGCGCCCCCAGCAGTGGATGGGAACGACTTTGCAGGCGCGGGATGAGGCGATCCTGGACCTGCTGGACGAAGCGAGCGGCCGCCACGTTTGCGTTGATGCCGGCCTGAGGCATACTCCCGTGAGCCGCCTTGCCGATGAGCTCGATCTCGATCCACTCGAGTCCCTTGTGGCCAAGCGTCAGGCGATTATCGGTCGGCTCGCCGATGATCGCACCATCCGCGACGATGCCGCTCCTCATCAGATGCTCGGCCCCGATGCTCTCCATCTCCTCGTCGACCACCACGGCCAGCGACACGGCGCCTGCCTCGAGCGCCTCGGTTTCGTGCAGGGCCACCAGAGCGGCGACCATCGCGGCGATCCCGCCTTTCATGTCCGCGGTCCCTCTGCCAAACATGCTCCCATGGCGTATCTCGGCAGAAAAACCGGCCCCGGGATTGGAAGCGTTGAGCGGAACGGTATCGGTGTGACCGCAAAGCAGGAGGTGACGCCCCGGATTGACTCCCGAAACGGTGCACAACAGATTCGGCCTCCCTGGGCAGGCTGGCAACCCGGTGGCATCTCGGCAGCACGTTTTCTCCGATCCCCGCATCAGGCCGCTTAGCGGCCTATTCCTACCAACATGTTGTCAGATCAAACGGGGCCGAAGCCGAACAACCGCAGATTGACGCGTGGCTTCGGGCCGCATATTATCCGGACGGAAAGACGACAACCGGAGCTTATCTGGAACCCGCATGAGCGTCAGTGAGCCGGTCCAAGATGGCCCCTTCGTGAATCGGCAAGGGAGATAAGTCATGGAAGACTCCAAACGTCGACTGCTTTGGCACGGGATGTTCTTGTTCTTGCTCGGTCTCTTGACGGGCCTTGTTGAACAGCAGTTCAAGAACCCGCGCATGGGACTCGCCGCCCACTTGGAAGGCGTGATGAACGGAACGTTCCTCATCGCGTTGGGCGCCGTGTGGACGGAGGTACGGCTGTCTCCGCGGCTGAAGGTGGCCGCGTACTGGAGCGCTCTGTATGGCACCTACGCGAATTGGGCGGTGACGACACTGGCGGCGATCTTCGGTACGGGGGCCCTGTCCCCAACTACAGCAGCCGGCCGGAGCGCTCAGCCTTGGCAGGAAAGCGTTGTAACCTTCGGCTTCCTGAGCCTCGGGATAGCCATAGTCGCCGTATCCATCCTGGTCCTCTGGGGTCTGCGCCGGGCCGCGGCGCAATAATCGAGCGCATGCGGCGGCGTTCGACGACTGTGTGAGAGATGGAAATCGCAAACAAAGACTCCTGGAAGAACCTGCCCATGCCCCAGGAGACGTTCGTCCTTGGCTACAGGGGAGAGCTCTCGTCGGAGGAGTTTGAGAGGATATCCTGTGGGCTGATCCCCCAAGAGATGGAGGATAAATGGTTCATCTATCTCGATGGGACCACCCTGTACCTGCACCGAAGTTGGACTGGGGTCTGCGTGTACCAGGTGGAGTTTGAAGAAGAGGCCGGGAGGTACTCAGTCCGTCGAGCACTGGTCAACCGGGATCAGACCCAGTACCAGGGGACTGACGATGCCTACGACTCGGCTCTCCTGCACTTCCTCATCAGCAACCTGCTGCTCGGCAAGCAGGTAGAGTTTCCTGTCCCGAGCACATTGTCGGAGGAAGCCCCGAAGGGCATGTTTCAGCACCACATTTCGGGAACGGCCTATCCCGAGAAGTCGGTGGAGACGAAACCCTGGTGGAAGTTCTGGTAGCAGCGTCGTCCAGCGTTTTGGCCCACATCAAGAGTTGATTGACCTTCACCTTCTTCTCGCTCGTTCCCAATCGGTACCCGTTCCCGTACCCTGACCCGGAATCGGATATTTCGGGCACGGGTAAGGGTACGAACTGACCAGAACGGGCCTCGGATGCGATTCTGCCGTAGCCTTGCCAGGGGAAGCCTCAATCCGCGCGTAAGATGCACGGATTCAGGAATCAAGAATGCAAAAATAAAAGTAGCTGCTCAGGTCAGGTAGAGCACACCACAAAATGCACAAAATGCGCAGAAGTCACAAATGTTCAATACCTCTTCCTCATCCATTCCTTATGTGCATTTTGCGCGTTCTGTGCCTTCTGTGGTCAGCCTGCCTGAGTAGTTACAATCAAAAATTCAAAAGCCGGAAAAGCTCGAATCATGAGTCTCGCGTCCATGCTGCACTCGTCGTGGCGCCGAGGGGGTTGAGGTTTCTTTCTGTCAAGAGATGCTTGACCTTTTCGATTCGTGTCAGCGAGGTCCTTCATAAACGACCGGCGCACGCCGCACCCGACGATTGATCGCACGATTTCCAGTTTTTGAATTTTTCATTTTTAGGTTTGAATTGCCGAAAGCCTCGGCGTTAGCCGCGGATTTCGGGGGAAGAATAGGACCTTGACGCACACATGCTGTCTGTGTAGCATATCTGTGTATGCCCACGAATCTTGCGATCGACGAGGAGCTCCTCGAGCAGGCGCTGACGGTTGGAGGGTACAAGACCAAGCGCCAGACGGTCAACGAAGCCCTTCGGGAGTTCATCCAACGCCGCAAGCGGCTGGAGCTGCTGACCTTGATGGGGAAGGTCACGTACGACCGGCGGTATGACTACAAGCGGGAACGCCGAGCTCGGTGATCCTGCTCGATACGTCCGTCCTTTCTCGGGTATTGCGGCGCCGGCGCCCTGGGCCGCGAGAACGTCAGCTGCAGGCGTTCTTCGAGACTCTCATGTCGAGCGACAGACCGATCGGTGTTCCTGGAATCGTCCTTCAGGAAATCCTGAGCGGGCTGCATTCGGAGAAGCAATTTCGTGAGTTGAGGGCGAAGCTACTCGGCGCGTTCACGATACTTCCGGCGTCTGTTGACGATCACCTCGAAGCCGCACGCCTGAAGAACGTCTGTGTCAGCAAAGGAACGAACGTTTCCGGCATCGACTGTCTCATTGCAGCCACCGCCATCGCGGGCGGACATGAGCTGTTCGCGGTCGACGCGGACTTCGAAGCCATTTGCAGGTATTCGCCTCTGAAGCTGTTCGAGGAACACGAAGTCGCCTGACAAGGCACTGCTCCTGACGAAGTCAAAGATGGTACAGGGCGCCACTGCCCGGCCCGGGCACTGAGCGACTGGCGACGGTGCCCAGGTCGCCACACCGCCGTCAGAGGATGATCTCGAAGCGTGTAGGGCCGACGGGAAGTGCGTCGAACGAGTGGTCGAAACGATGACGGCTGAGGATCTCCTGGACGAGGGTGAGGCCGAGGCCCTGGCCGTTTTCCTTGGTCGTGAATAAGGGTGTGAACAGCTTCTCGCGCGTGATACGAACCCCGAGAACATTTTCGAAGTCGTCGGTCACAGCATTGGGCTCGTAGTCGACATTCCAGGGGCTACCGCGAAACGCGTGTACGCTGGATCTCAGTTGATCCTAACGCGGACCAGCCGCAACCAAACAGGGTGGCGGCGCCCCACGGTCTGGCCGCTCCGGACTCCTCTCAGGAAAGCAGGAAGTTAGGAAGGCAGGAAGGGGTCTGTTCGATGCCCCCCTGAGCTCCGGAGATGACTGC
>JACPPM010000269.1 GCA_016191015.1 Acidobacteriota bacterium
CTGAAACCGATCCCGTCCTGCCTTCCTAACTTCCTGCCTTCCTGAGAGGAATCCGGAGCGGCCAGACCGCGGGGCACCGCCGCCCTGTTTGGTTGCGGCTGGTCCGCGTTATGAAAGCAGGAGGAGAGGAATGCAGGAACGGAGCAGTCGCCTCGAACGGATCAGAGTGGCTCGGAAGAACGCTCTCACGCTCCAGGCCCGCGAAGCGGGCCGGACGCTCTCACGCGCGGCTGAGACGCAACCTTTTTGGTTGCGGCTGAGCCGCGTTGGGCCGCTTAGCGGCCCATTCCTACCAACATGTTGTCAGATCAAACGGGGCCGAAGCCGAACAATCGCAGATTTCGCAGATTCCGCAGATTCCACCGCTGAGGAGTCACGGCCGCGAGATGCGTGCTCGGGGAAATCTGCGCAATCTGCGGTTATCCCTTCCGGTCTTCCGGCCGCTGTCGACCTCACCGGTCGCGATCGCCGGCATGGCGGGCAGCACGGTCGATCTCGCGGATCCCTCGCAGCACCTTCTCTGGAGTGATCGGCAGATCCTTGCATCGATAGCCGGTCGCGTGCCAGACCGCGTCGGCGATGGCTGGCGCGGTCGGCGAAACGGGACCCTCGCCTGTTTCTTTGGCTCCGTACGGCCCGCGCGGCTCGGGAACCTCGATGCAGACAGACTCACCCGCGGGCATGTCCAGCGCCCCCGGCGTCTTATAGTCGAGGAAGCTCGCGTTAAGGGTACGGCCGCTGCTCATCACGAGCTCCTCGCAGAGCGCATACCCGAGCCCCATTTGGATCGATCCCTCGACCTGACCCTCAACCGCCATCGGGTTCAGCACCTTCCCGCAGTCATGAACGGTGAACATTTTCTCAACGCGCGTGAGGCCCGTCTCCCGGTCCACCTCGACCTCCGCCACCTGCGCGCCGAAGCTGAAAGTCGGCGTGACCAGGCCCATGTCGCGTGGCGTATACGTGCCGCGCCCAACCACAGGCTCGCCACGACGCGACTTCTGAGCCATCGCCACGGCCTCCCCGAACTTCATCCCACGGTCCGGCCGAAACTTCACGCGCACCATCCCGTCCTTACACTCCATGTCGTGGATGACGTTGAGGTTGAAGCGCACAGAGAGCATACGAAAGAGCTCCTCCTTGATCTGCCTCGCCGCCTCGATGACCGCATTGCCGGCCATCAGTGTGACGCGGCTGCCCCATGTGCCGAGATCTCCTTTCGGCGTGACAGCCGTGTCAGCCGCTGTGATCTGAATATCTTTCATCGAGATCCCGAGCTCTTCGGCAAGAATCTGTTTCAAGACCGTGTCTGATCCTTGTCCGATGTCCGATGCCATCGTCAGCAGATGCACCGTGCCGTCGGAATAGGCCCGCACCTCGGCCGCGCTGAACGGATACTGTGTGTCAAACCAGTTGAACACTCCGCCTGTGATGAAGCTGTAGCATCCGATGCCGACGCCTTTTCCATCTTTCAGCTCGGCGCGCTTGCGCTTCCAATCGCTCCGCCGCGCCACCTCCTCCAGGCACTCCCGGAAGGCACAGCTACTGATCGTGGCGACATCCGGAATCTCGTCGCCGGTCTTCATCGCGTTCGCGATTCGTAGCTCTATCGGATCGATCCCCAGTTCCAGGGCCGCCATGTTCATCTGGCTCTCCGCCGCGAACAGCGCTTGTGGCGCGCCGAATCCGCGCATTGCGCCGGCCGGCGGGTTGTTCGTGTACACGTGGAACCCTTCGTAGCGATATGCGGGGTAGCGATAGAGCATGGCTCCGAAGTTGCCGACAAGAAAAGCGGCCGTCGGCCCCATGCTGTTGTATCCGCCGCCATCGAGATGAACTCGGAAGTCCTTGGCGACTAGTGTTCCATCCTTCCTGAACCCGACCCGCGACCAGATCCGCATCGGATGTCGGCGACGGCCGGTCGCGAGCTCTTCATGTCGCGTCATCGTGAACTTCACCGGTTTCCCGGTGAGGCGGGCGAGAAAGGCGGCGCAGACATCCCAGGGGCGCAGCTCCATCTTCCCGCCAAATCCTCCGCCGACGTGCGGCTTGATCACGCGGACCTCGTTCTCGCGCAGCCCGAGCACCGAGGCGAGGAGGCACTGGACGATGTATGGGGTCTGAGTGCTTGTCCAGAGTGTGATCCGCCCCTGGTCATCGCTCTGGGCAAGGCACGAACACGGCTCGAGATAGGCGTGGCTGACGGCCTGCATCGTGAAGACATCCTCGCGAACATAGTCGCTCTGCCGGAGGCCCGCCTCCACGTCGCCGTACGCGATATTGCGCGTGACGCTGATGTTGCCCGGCGTCTCCTCGTGGATGACCGGGGCGCCTTGCGCCATCGAAGCGTCGATGTCGAAAGCCGCCGGTAGCTCCTCATACTCGACCCGAATGAGATCCAGCGCCTCTTCGGCAGTCTCCCGATCCACAGCCGCCACGGCGGCAACTTCATCCCCGATGAAGCGCACCTTGCCGACAGCAAGGGCATATTCGTCCTGGGTGGCCGGAACGAGACGCCAGTTGCCGTACTTGACCTTCGGCAGATCCGCACCAGTGATGACGGCCTTCACGCCAGGGAGGGCTCGGGCACGGCTCACGTCGATCTCGCGAATCCGCGCGTGCGGCAGCGAGCTTCTCAGCAGCTTCCCGTGGAGCATCCCGGGGAGTGAGAGGTCGTCGGCATACTGCGCACTCCCTGTAGCCTTGGCCCACGCATCGCTCCTCGGCACGCGCTTCCCGATCACAGAGTTGTCGCTCATCTGTTGACAATCCCTCCGTGCGCCGAAGCGATCGAATCCCATGCCTGTCGAAGGGCTCGTCTCGTGAGGACAGCCACCATCTCGCGGCGCCATTCCGAGGACGCGCGAACATCGGAGATCGGACGCGCCTCTCGTGCCGCCATCTCCCCGCTCGCCCTCATCACATCCTCGTCCATCCCGGTCCCCACCAGCAACGCCTCGGCCTCCCGTGCGCGCATGGGAACCGGCGCCACGGCGCCCAGCACAATGCGCGCATCGTGGCATTTGCCGTCGCGCCGAGTCAGATGGACGCCGACGCTCACAGCGCTGATGTCCACCTTCGAACGGGCCGAGATATTCTGATACGCGGCGGCCGAACCACCGGGTGGGCACGGCACATGAATCTGCCTCATGATTTCATCGGGCGCGAGCGCCGTTGCGCCGGGCCCGGTAAAGAATTTCTCGAGATCGAGCCACCTGCTGCGCGCCTGCGCTCCCACCAGCTCGACCTTCGCCCCGCGAGCGATGAGTGTCGGGGCGTTGTCGGCACACGGAGAGGAATTGCACAGATTGCCCGCTACCGTCCCCATATTGCGGATCTGGACCGTCGCCGTCCGGGACGCCGCATGCGCGATGGCCGGATACTTCGCCCGAATGATGGCATCCTCGACCACGTCGCTCAGGCGCGCGAGGGCACCGATAAAAAGCCCCTGTTCGGGTTCGAACCGAATGTACCGTAGCTCGTCGATGCGCTTGAGCCCGATGAGGACGGCCGGCGCGAGCTTCCGACGCTCCATCTTGAGGAGCAGATCTGTGCCACCGGCCATGACTCGCGCATCACCCCGGTGCTGTGCAAGCAAAGCCAGGGCCTCCTCGAGCGTCTTCGGGGCGGCGTATGCGAACTGCGGCAGCGACATTCCTGAGCCTCTACGCGGGGCGGTCCGCGCGGAGCCTGCGGGCGGCTTCCTTGATGGCCGAAACAATTTTCGTGTAGCCCGTGCAGCGACAGAGATTCCCGGACAAACCGGCGCGAATCTCCTCTTCAGTTGGATCAGAGTTCTTGCTCAGCAGGTGCAGCGCCGCCAGCTCCATCCCGGGAGTGCAGTACCCGCACTGGATCGCGCCTTCGTCGACAAAGCTCTGCTGGATCGGATGGAGTTTCTCTCTCGATGCCGCCAGGCCCTCGACGGTGACGATCTCGAATCCTTCGGCCTCGATGGCCAGCGTCAGGCACGATGCCACGGCCCTCCCGTCCAGCAAGACCGTACAGGCTCCGCAGTCCCCGTCGCCACACCCCTTCTTCGTGCCGGTCAGATGGATGTCTTCACGGAGCACATCGTTCAGGGTGCGCCACGGATGCGCTGCCACCTCGTACACATCCCCGTTCACCGTCAAGCGAATGATCTGCTTCATGACCTCTAATCCCGCATCGGGCCGCGCCGAATCCGGAGGATGGTATGAACACTGGTGGCAAAAGTCAACCAGGCCGAGTTGATCTGGAATTCAGAGGGCACGTGGCGCAAATGCGGCGCACGCACCCTTCCCCTTGGCCGCGCTCTGCCATGGGCTCGTCAGGATGGAGACGCGACTACGCCCTCGCCTGTCGCTGCGGCTGCGAGCCGGCCGTCTCGACCTGGACGGTCTTGCTCTTGACCATTTCCGTGAAAAACGTGGGATTGTCGGCGTGCTTGAGTCCCTCTTCGAGAGTGATCTTGCCCGCGATGCACAGCTTGGCGAGGCTGGAATCGATCGAGGTGTAGTCTTCGCTGCCGAGCTGCATCTGGGTGCGGATCTGATGTGTCTTGCCATCTCGGATGAAGTTCCTCATCTTGTAGGAGTTGATGAGCGACTCGCAGGCAAGAATTCTCCCGCTCCCGTCTTTCTTCTGCACGAGCCGTTGGGAGAGGACCATCAGGAGCGCATCGGCGAGCTGGTTGCGGGCCTGGGCCTGCTGGTGAGGGGGGAACATGTCGATGACCCGTTCGACTGTCGACGTGGCGTTCCGCGCGTGCAGGGTGCTCATGACGAGATGTCCCGTCTCTGCGGCCTGGAGGGCGATCATGAAGCTATCCGGGTCGCGCATCTCGCCGACGACGATGACGTCAGGGTCCTGCCGGAAGATATGCTTGAGTCCTTCATAGAAGGTGGACGTGTCGATCCCGATCTCTCTCTGGTTCACGTTGCTGTTCTTGTGCGGGTGCAGATACTCGATCGGATCTTCCAAGCTCACGATGTTGCACTTCCGCTTCGTGTTGATCAGATCGACGAGTGCCGCCATCGTTGTCGACTTCCCGTGTCCTGCTGGGCCGGTGATGAGGATCAGTCCCTGGTTCTTCAAAGCGCTGGCTTCGAGCTCCGTTGGGAGTCCCAGGGTTTTGAGGTCGGGCAGTTTTTCGGGGATGTGGCGAAGAGTCATCGAGACTGAATTCCGCTGCTTGTAAACATTCACCCGGAAACGGCCATAGTCAGCATCCGTGATGGCATAGTCGAGCTCATTGGATGCGGCGAAGCGCGCCTCCTGTTCTTCGTTCATGAGCGCCTTCGCATAGGCTGTCATTTGCGCCGGTGTCAAGGCGTGCATCTTGAGGCGTTCCAGGCCGGTGCTCATCTTCATCGCCGGCGGTACTCCGGCCGTCAACTGCATGTCTACGGCGTTCACCTCAGAGAGCTGCTTGAGCAGGATCTTGATGTCCTCGGTGGGCTGCTGAGCCACCTCGAGCCCCTTCTTCGCAAGGTCGCTCCCCTTCAGCTCCCTCATCGTCCCCGACTCCAGGCTCTTCAACGCCGCGTCCATCTGCGCCGCCGGCACGACCACCGGCTTCACTCCCTTTCCGAGAATGAACTGAATGTCACTGATCGCCATGACATCGTTGGGGTTCACCATCGCAATCGTGTACTGGTCATCGACCTTGAGCGGGATCGCTTTGTAGGCCTTGATCTTGTCGAGCGGCAGCGCTCGCAGCATGTCCGGCGGCACGTCGAGCTTGACCAGGTTGGCCGCCGGAACGCCGAACTGCTTGCTCAGAAACTCGAGAAGGGTATCCGTTTTGATGTATCCCATCTCTATGAGTATCGACCCGATCTTGCCCCCAAACTGCGCCTGCCGACGCAACGCGTTCTTCAGCTGCTGGATCGTGATGATCTGGTACTGGACGAGAATCTCGCCCAGCATCGGAGTTCTCTCTTTCTTCTGTTGCTGTGTCATGGCTCTTCCTCAAAATACTCGCGCGAGTGCGGTTAATGGTTGCCGGGATTCTTGTTCCAAAGCATTCCACTGAGCAACCCCAGGGCGGCTCGATCCAGAGCCGGCCGAAATCCCGATCAGATGTGCAAACGCTCGAGGCGTCCTTCCCGGGGCCTCTGCCTGCCCCGCCACCACGGTTCGCTCCTGCAAGAATGCTAGCATATCCGCGTGCAGACGCAACTGGAATGATGCCATCGCCAGCACTGCGATAGAGTCCCAGAGCGGCTGCCTGCGAGCTCATCCCGGAGAAAACCGCGGATTCAGTAGACTACGCTGATGGAGGCGGACGGACCGTGCGGTACCGGTGGCTGAACCGTGAAGGCCATCCAGACATGTCGATATCCGCGCAATCCGCGCCGAAATCCGCGGAATCATTGTTGGAGGTCGGAGGAACAAGCAATCTCGATCACAGGCGTCTTTGACGTTCCCGTGCAGCACCCCAGGGCTGCGGCAAAGTCGAGGCGCCGATTCGGGCGAGTCCGTTCCGTACGTAACCGCAGATCGCGCAGATCTCCGCGCAGATTACGCAGATTCTTCCAGCATTCAAC
>JACPPM010000273.1 GCA_016191015.1 Acidobacteriota bacterium
CACATACTCCATCGCCTCTATCCGTTCCTGCATTCCTCCCTTCCTGCTTTCCTGAGAGGGGGTTCGGAGGATCTCGCCCTCTCGAGAGTCTTGCCATTTCCTGTCAACACGCAACTTGTAAGAAACTAATCGGAAATCACTATGAAGTTTGAGAACGCAGGCTCGATCCAGGGCCCGCACGAACGACGTCGTTGTCGGTGCACGATCCCGGAGGGAGTGGTTACGGTTTCCGGATTCTGAAGATCGGAACTGTGCGTGGGACCAGCTCCCATCGGCACTCTGCCATGTGGCAGAGACGATCGAGCAGGTCGCGGGTGGGGTGGCCGGTGGATTCGATGGTAATCATCTTGCCGCGCAACGATTCGTCCATCTCCAGCGTGCCTCCAAGGATCTCTGCCATGAGCTGAAACGTATTCTCGATCGGCGCGTCGTTCAGATCGAGGGTGAGCGGCGCGCTGAGTAGGTTTTCAAGCCGGGCTTCGGTGTCGGACGGCTGCGCCGGTCCGCCTGATCCCCCACGGGGCGCGCGCGGCCCTTTCGTAGCACCCGGGATCGCGGTGAAAACAAGCTTGCCATCAGAAAAGCGCCAGGTGCACCCGATGCTCTCGCCCACCGCTGTCATGGCCGTCCGGACGCTGACGTTTTTCAGGAGGATCGTCACGTTTGCTGTGATGTCCTCGTCGACGGTGTGCTCACTCCCGATAACGCTCGCGAAGAGGCGAAAAACGTCCGCCGGGTTCGCGTCCTGGAGGTCGATGTCGATGCGTGCCTCCAGAGCCGTGGTGGCCGCAGAATCGGCTCGCAGACGGCGAGCGTGCTATCCTGGCTCCCGGGGCGTGATGGCGCGACTCGCGGCCGCCAGCGTGCCGACATTCCTCTTCGATGCCGCCGGCGATAAGGTCCGGAACGGCATGCGCCTGGCGTTCCCGAGTCCCGCCCGGGCTCACTTGGCCCTCAGCACTACCTCCCTGTCCTGGCCTTCTGCTATTTCCACCGCTACCGGATCGTACTTTCCCTTCTGGGCCCACCCCGTGACGTTGTACTTCCCGGCCGTGAGCGGGATCTTCTCGCCGGATTGCTTGAACACTCCGCTTCCTTTCTCGCCGCGTCCGACGAAGCAGCGGTCGTCCTTGTCGCGGGCGCCGTCGGCTCTCTGGTACACGACGGTCAGGTGGCCAACCGGCACGATGACTTCGATCTGCTGTTCCTTCTCATCGGTGACGACAAGGTCCGGCTTCGCGAACGGGGTCAGCTCGTTTGGAAGCCTGATCTCATACGTTCCCGGCTCGACGCGCGCGCCGTTCATCACATGAACGCTGTAGCGCTTCTTTCCCTCCTGCCACAGCTCGCAGTTCTCGCGAAACCACGAACGGGTGCCTGATGCGACCACTCTCACCTTCACGAGAACAGTCTTGGCCATCTGGAACGTGATGTCCTTGTGCTCACCGGCGGCGAAGGTCTCGCTGATCTTGAGATCGTTGTCGACGTTCGGCTTTGCGCGGAATTCATAGGAGCCTTCGTCGATGTAAGCTCTGACGCCCGGGAGGAGCTCGAACGCCTTCTTGCCGCTCATGTATGCATGGACGGGCGATCCGCTCACGACGGCATCCCCTTCGCCGAAGTGCGCCGTCACTGACGGTGGCTCAACAACTGTGAGATCCACTCGTGTGTCGCCCCGCTCAGCCACCTCGACCATCTGAGTCACAGGCCGGTAGATCGTCCCGTTCTTCGTCTTCACCCCGGCGGACAAGGAGTATTTCCCCGGTTTCAGAGCGTTCCTCAGGTGACTGGCAACGGGCAACGCTTCCTTCCCGACACCGGTCACCTCCCCGTTTACGCTCATTTCCTTCCCGGTGGCGGTGCGACCGAGAATCAGCAACGCTGGCGCCGATGCAGTCCTCTGTATCTGGCCGAGACCCTCGGCAAGCTCTGCGGCCGAATCGGCATCTCTGTAAGCAGTTCCAGCAGCATCCGAGATGCACTTCATTGCGGCGCGGGACTTGTCGTCGAGCCCGAGGCCGACGACGTGAACTCTGATCCTGATTTCTTTCTCCCGCCACGCCCGGACCAGCTCGCAAGGATCCGCGTCGCACGTCTCTTCGCCGTCGCTGATGAGAACGATCTCGCCCTCGCGGCCGCCGAAGTCCTCCAGCGCCGCGATGAGGCTGTAGGTGATCGGCGTCATGCCGGTGGGTTCGAGGTGCGTCATGAGCTCCTTCAGCTTGGGCAATGCGGTTTCCGGTTCGCTGAAGGGGACCATGAGCTCCGAGTCCCGGCAGTCGCCCTTCCTCCTATGTCCATAGGCACGGAAGGCGACATCGAGTCCCTGATACTCACCGGCCGCGAGACCCGCCAACACGCGTCGGGCTGCGTCGATCCGGAACTCGCCATCAGGCAACTTCTGCCACATCGAACCCGACGCGTCGAATATTATGTAGAGACCTTTCGGCGAGGGCTCGGCTGCAACGGCGAATCCACAGTAGATCGCGAGACTGAGAACCCAGACTTTCAGCGAGATCATCCTCATGGTGACTGCCTCCATGACTTGCTGCGCCCATGTTTACGCCTTATCCAGCCTGTCGTCAACGGGCCCGCCATCACACAAGGGGAAACTCTGCACCTCCGGAGCAGCGGAACCCCGATGAAAACCCCAAATCCGCGGCTAAGCCGCGGATTTGGGCAATTCAAAATTCAAAATTCAAAATTAAAAAACCGGAAACTGCTCGGTCAATCGTCGGGCGCGGCCTGCTCGGGTCGCTTATGAAAGCCGTCCCACACGCGAGTCAACAAGGTCAAGCATCTCTTGACAGAAGGAAATCTCGACCCCCTCGGTGCCACGACGAGCGCAGCATCTGCGCTAGGCCCGTCACTCAAGCTTTTCCCGCTTTTGCATTTTGCATTTTTAATTCCTGAATCCGCGCGCCTTACGCGCGGATTCAGGAAAACCGCTGCCCCTTGCTTCAACTTCGTGCCGCGCAGTACCATGAGGTGGGCAGAACGACAATAGGGTTCTCAAAAGGAGGGCACAATGCAACGGGCGGTCCTTTTCATCTTTGGGATTTCGCTTCTCGTGGGCAGCGCCGGGTCGGGTGTGCGGTCGAGTACCCTTTCAGGCCGCGACCGGGCGCCAGGCGTCGGGAGAAGCACCGTCGCTGACGAGCCGGTACTCCAGAGCACGGAGTGGGTCAGGACGAGCACGGAGCGCAGATTGTCGCGATTCCACAGTCACCCCACCCTGCCTATCGCACCCCGTGCCGAGCTGGTTCCGGATCCCTCTGGAGACGTGGACCAATCGGCTCTCGGGGCGCCCCTCCGCCCGGCCTTTGCACCTCCGGCACTGAAGGCGGCATATGCCGGGATTGCCTACACTTCGTTTCACCCCCCCGATCCGGTGTTGGCCGTCGGCCCATCCCAGGTCGTGCTCGTGGTGAACTCGACCTGGGCCGCCTACGACAAAGCCACTGGAGCGACGGTGGCCGGCCCCTTTGAGCTGTCCGACTGGTTCGAGAGCAAGATCCCCGGCGATTTCGTCTTCGATCCCAAGGTGATCTACGATGTTCTCGCGGGACGGTTTGTCATGGTCGCTCTCTTCGCCGATTTCACCGCGAAAAAGAGCTCGTGGGTCGTGTCAGTGTCGAAGACGTCGGAGGCGACAGGAGAGTGGTGGATCTATGCATTCGACGCCACGCTGGACGGTTCCACCAAATCCAGCAACTGGGCCGATTACCCAGGGCTCGGCGTGGACAAGGTTGCAGTGTACATGAGCGCAAACATGTTCGCCTGGGATGACGGCTTCGCGTACTCGAAGGTGCGCATTCTAACCAAGAAGAAGCTCTATGCCGGTGCCAAGACCGGATGGAGAGACCTCTACGACTTCACTCCCGGCGATGCTGCAGGCCAATTCACCGTGCAGCCCGCTCACCAGTACACCGGTCTCCCATACAATTATATGATCAATGCAGTGTGGGGCGACGACGCGTCGACTCTGAAGCTCTGGAAGGTCACGAACCCGACAAGCTCCAAACCCAAGCTCGAAGAATTCGACGTGACTGTCGATAGCTACGGTCTCACCGGGAACGCGGCGCAGAAGGGCGGACCCGAGTTGATTCATACCGGCGACCTGAGACTGCTGAATGCAGTCTTCCGGGATGGACGGATCTACGCGGCGCACACGATCCCGAAAAACTGGAAGAGCGGCGAGGTCCCTGCGGCCCGCTGGTACGAGATCGACGTGGCATCCGCTACCGTGGTTCAGTCGAACACTTACGGAGCCGACAAGGTCGCCTACTATTATCCCGTCATCATGCCGGACGCAGCGGGCAATATCTTCCTCGGCTTCAACCGCTCGAGCGCCACCGAGTATGCCGGCATGCGGTTCTGTGGAAGGCGCGCCACCGACCCGGCTGGACAGATGAGTGCCAGCGGACTGCTGATGGGGGGCAAAGCGTACTACGTCTACAAGGACCAATACGAACGCAATCGTTGGGGCGATTACAACGGGATCGGACTCGATCCGTCCGACACCGGTTCTGTCTGGATCTACGGCGAATACGCCCAGAAGAGGATTGTCTGGCAGACACGTTTCGGGCAGGTCTCGTTCGAGTCGGTCTCCGCCGAACCACGGGACCGCTCGTTCCCACGAGACATCCGGAACTGATTCCACGATCTAAACGAAAGCCGGGTGTGGATGTCCGGCTCGAGATGATCGACGACGCGGCAGGAGCCGCGACCAGGAGCCGCGGGCTCGTGGGGATGCCATTTCACCGCAGAGGCGCGGAGAGCGCAGAGGGGGAATCTTTTTCCACGACCTCTGCGTCTCTGCGGTGAACAGGTTTTTTGGCCATTTCGTGTCAACACTCAACTTCCTGGACACTACAACCTCGGTAACGCGCTCTCGCCAGACGGCAAGCGAATGGTGTTCATTCGGATCATCGAGGGGCGAGAGCAGATTTTCGTCATGAATGCAGACGGTACCGGCGAAGTCCAAATCACGCGGGATAACGCGGACCACGAGGATCCTGCCTGGTCGCCTGACGGCAGGAAGATCGCCTTCATCCTGATCAAGGACGGCGGCAAGATTGCCGCGACGATGAATCCGGACGGGACGGACGTGGAGGCCATCACGCCGGCCAGCCAGAGCGCCATTCATCCGAGCTGGACGCCCAGTAGCGAGCGCATTCTGTGTTGCACCGACGACGATCTGCGCCCGCCGGTGAAGAACGAGTCGCAGATCTATGCCGTCGACGTCGCAACGAAGCGCGTAACGACCCTGATTTCCGGGGGCGTAAACACCTTCCCGGTGATGTCGCCCGACGGCTCGCGGATTGTATTCCGCAGGATGGTCGGGGAGTCGAATTCAGAGCTGCTCGTCGCCGATGCCGACGGATCCAATCCACGCAATCTGACCAACCATCGCGCCTTCGAAGGCTGGCCCGCATGGTCGCCCGACGGCACGCAGATCGCCTTCGCCGGCAATCGCAATTCCAGCTACCAGATCTTCGTGATGAAAGCCGACGGTACCGACGTTCGGTTGGTAGCTAACACAGAAGGCAGGGCCACTGCGCCGAAATGGTCGCCGGACGGAAGCAAGATCTATTTCACGAACTGCCGGCGCGTCGACTTCGGCCGGGGTTGTGAAATCATGGTTGCGCCTCTCAACGACCAGCCGCGGTAGGGCGCTCGATCTCGCCCGCACCGCAAGCCGGCGAAGTCACCGCTCAGTTCCCGGGTCCGATGCACGGGCTCTCCTCTTCCTCTTATCAGCGGTAGCCCAGCGAACCGCGAGGAGCTCGAGTGACTTCAGAGCTTCGCTGAGCTGACGACCGCGTGGCTTGAGGCCATAGGTGACCTCGGGCGGGACCGTCGGACGGTACCGACGAAAGACTAATCCCGCGGCCTCGAGCCTCCGGAGTCTCTGTGTCAGCACCTTGGAGGAAATTCCCGGCATGCGCCGCTTCAGCTTCCCGAACCGCAGTGGGCCGTCGCTGAAGAGGACCCACAGGACATATGCCGTCCAGGGACCCATGATCTCTCTCAGGAGGCGATTCATCGGGCAGTTGCTCGTCCGATGTGTATCCATAGTTACCTTAGGGTACCTACTTTACAAAGGTAACACAAGCCCCTATCCTCGGAGGCGAAGCCCGGGTCAAACGGGCTCGCTTCATAAGGAGAAAATACTATGCCACAAAAGATCTTGGTGGTTGGAGCCACCGGGCTCCTGGGCCGACCCGTCGCTCACCGCTTGCTCGCCGACGGGTTCCAGGTGCGGGTCTTGGCCCGGAGCCCGGACAAGGCGCGACAGATGCTCGGTGAGGGATTCGAAATCGTGCAGGGAGACGTAACCCGCCCCCAGACGCTGGATCGAACGGTTGAAGGATGCTACGGAGTGCATGTCAGCCTCCGAGGAGGTTTCGGGGCGGAGGAAGCGGAGCAGATCGAGCACCACGGCACGATCAACGTCGTGCGCGCGGCGGGGACGGGAGGGGTCCGGCGTCTGACGTACCTTTCGGGAGCGGGTTCCTTCGAGGAGAACAAGTGGTTCCCATCGGTGAGGGCCAAGCTCGCTGCCGAGGCCGCGATTCGTGCGAGTGGCGTCCCCTTCACAATATTCTGTCCCACGCACTTCATGGAATCACTGCCCTTGTATGTGCGCAGGGGGCGCGCCATGATCCTGGGCAGGCAGCCGCATGGTCTGCACTTCGTGGCGGCACGGGACTTCGCCCGGATGGTTTCCCGATCTTTCTCAGTCCCGGAAGCCGCCGGGAAGCGTCTCTACGTCTTCGGTCCCGAGGCCATGACGATGCGGGCGGCGTTGGAGGCGTATGGCGGCGCACAGACACCGCGAGTGAAGGTGTCGTCCGCTCCGATCTGGCTGGTGAGTCTCTTCGGCACGGTTACACGGAAGGCCGAGGCCATATTCGCCGCCGACCTGTTTCGGTTCTTCTCACTGACCGGTGAACGAGGCGATCCGACGCAGGCCAATGAGCTGCTCGGCGCTCCAACCACCACCCTCGTGGATTGGCTTGTGATGGGGGCTTCTGATCCTGGGACACGATTGAGGGCAGTTCTTCCGAGCGGATACCTGGATCGACGAAGCGCGGATTGAAGGCGGCGTAGTCGCTGTGAATCGGGTCAGCGAGGGATGTCGTGGCACGGAGACGCAGAAGCACCGTCGCCGGGCCGATGTACGTCACGGCGTTGGGCTGGGCGAACGGGAGGTGCGTTGTCGTCGGAGCCGGCGTGACGCCATGGCATCCGGGTGCGACGAGAGCGGCCACGAGTGCGAACCAGAGCACCGGACACGCAACGGCGACACCTATGAGAAGCAACACAACATTTCTCCAGCATGCCATGCGCTCCCATTTGATTCGAATGTCTCACTGTTTCGTTGCGCCCGCAATGACCCAGTGCCCAACCCGCTCACCTCGCACATCCGCAAATCCCGCGTCCCGCAGAACACGCACGAGCTCCTCGACACTGAATGGTCCATGCGCAGACTCACGATGCCTCGCCGTGATCCGCCGGCCGATCGTCGTATCCCCGAAGTCGGTCACGACCACGCGCCCGCCGCGTCTGAGGACTCTCAGCAGCTCGCGTGCCGCCGGCACGGGATCGGGCAGCTCGTGCCAGACGCCGTTCGAGACGGCCAGGTCCATGGTTCCGGCCGGCACGTCCAGGGTCGTGACGTCGCCCTTTCGAATGTCGAGGCGGTCAGCAAGTTGCCTCCTGCGGGCACGGCGACTCAGAATCTCGAGCATCTCGTCAGAGAGGTCGACGCATGTGATTCGGCCGGAATCGAGCCTCTCAGCAATCGCGAGACTGTAGAAACCAGATCCGCAACCGGCGTCAACGACTGCCTCGTTTCCGCGCAGGGCAATGAGCCCCATGAACCTCTTGCGCAGGTTGCCGAGGATCAGGATCTCAGAGAGGCGCCGGAGCCAACTCGCCAAATACCAGCCGCCAATCCTTCCTTTCATCCCTGTCCACTCGCTCGTGTAGCTTTCCGCGGTCATCGGTTTCTCCCTTCACACCGTACGTTGCGAGTGCCTATTCGGCTGCCGGTGACTTCTGGGCGCGCTCGACCGATCCATCCTTCAACCAGATGACTCGGACTACGTACGCGCGGTCCTCGACCTCGTGGGTCACCATCATCTACCCCGAACGAGCCACACGGTAGGTCTCGACGGCCAGGCCCGAAACGAAGGCGATGAGACCGGCCGTGAGTACCGTGCAGCGGAGCTCCCACACCAGGGCCGGACCGGCACGGACGTACCAGAATCCCGTGGCGACTGTCGTCAGCGAGCCGGCAGCTGTCAGCCAGAAGACGATCCAGTCTATCCTGCCGAGCGCCGCCAGGCGCGAGCTCAGCGTCCCCAGTAGGATGTGGATCAAGCCGAAAATGATCGTGTAGTTCTTCGTGAGTTCGAGCATGTGCCGTTCGAATGAAGTCAGAAAGCCAACAAGGTCGGTTCTGAGTGCGGCGCTCATCCTCGTCTGAAGATAGAAGAAATCGAAAAGAATACCGCCGACGAGCATGATCAATCCGAACGTAGCGTGCAGCCTGAGTGCACTCATCATCTAACACCTCCTCTACGATCGCCCAAGTGCCGAAACACCGCTTTCGCAACCAGCGGATCGTAGACTGCGGTTGTTGCCGCGGTTTTGCGCGATCGTTAAGAAGTATTAAGCCTCGGCAAGGTTGGGGCCGCTATGCCGGGGCTGCAAACCGGCCAGGGCGGTAGCGTCACCGATCAGTGATAGACTGGACCCAAGACTGGACTACGGATACATGTGAGGATCCTTACCATGGAGCGGACGTCGCAAATTACGGCGCTTTTCATCGAAGATGACGAACGCCTGGGGCGGCTCACGAGCGAATATCTCCGCAATCACGGCGTGCTCGTCTCGTGGGTCCCTGACGGCACCCGCGGTCTTCACGAGGCGCTCCGACATCGCTATGACGTGATCCTCCTGGACATCATGCTGCCGGGAAAAGACGGTTTCCAGGTGTGCCGGGAGCTGCGCGAACGGTCGGATGTGCCCGTCATCGTGCTGACAGCCCGCGGGGAGGAGGCCGATCGCGTTCTTGGGCTCGAGCTGGGCGCCGACGACTATGTGCCGAAACCGTTTTCGGCCCGGGAGCTGCTGGCAAGAATCCACGCGGTGGTGCGGCGGGCACGAGGACATGCCGGCCCATCCACGAAGGCCCTGCGTGTCGGCGCATTGACGATCGACCCGGCCGCTCGCCGGGCGACGTTTGAAGGTCGCGTGCTTGATCTCACCAGCTACGAGTTCTCGCTCCTTCGCGCCCTCCTGGAACGTGCCGGAAGGGTGCTCACTCGCGATGAGCTCCAGGACATCGCCAGAGGCAATGCAGAGGAGGCTTTCGACCGATCGATCGACGTCCACATCTCCCGGCTTCGCCAGAAGCTCGGCGATGACGCGAAGCGACCGGCGCTGATCAAGACAGTTCGTGGCGTCGGGTACGTCTACGCGGCGGAGACTGACATGTGCAGAGGCACATGATAGACGCCCGATTGCCTGGAAGCTGGAGACGATGATGAATCACCTACTGAAAGCGACTGCCGAGCGCGCATGGCGCTACCTGGATGGACTGGACGATCGGAGCGTGGCGCCGTCGGCCGACGCCATCGCCACATTGCGGCGGCTCGACGAGCCGTTGCCTGAAGGCCCCACGGATCCGCAAGCGGTCGTTGCGCTGCTGGACGAGGTCGGCTCACCCGCGACGGTGGCGACGGCGGGCTCGCGCTACTTCGGCTTCGTCGTCGGTGGAGCGCTCCCTGCGACTGTGGCGGCGAACTGGCTGGCCACCGCGTGGGATCAAAACGCGGGGGTCGCCGCCCTCTCACCCATTGCCGCCAAGCTGGAGGAAGTCGCCATGCGTTGGCTGCTCGACGTACTCAGGCTGCCGGCTCCCTGTGGCGTTGGCTTCGTCACCTGTGCGACGCAGGCGAATTTCGCAGGACTGGCCGCCGCCAGACATGCGCTCCTCGCTCGCCAGGGATGGGATGTCGAAAAACTGGGCGTGTTCGGAGCCCCGCCGATCACGGTGGTCGTCGGGGAAGAGGTCCACGTCAGCGTGCTGAGGGCCCTCATGACGCTCGGTCTTGGGCGTGATCGTAACATCCGAGCTCCGGTCGATGGGCAAGGCAGAATACGAGCCGATTCCCTGCCCCCGCTGGATGACACTACGATCGTCTGCATCCAGGCTGGCAACGTCAACACGGGTGCATTCGATCCTGCCGACGAGATCGTCCCGCGAGCAAAAACGGCCGGGGCATGGGTGCACGTGGACGGCGCGTTCGGACTGTGGGCCGGGGCAGCACCGAGTCACGCACACTTGATCAGAGGCTTTGATGGAGCGGATTCCTGGGCCACAGACGCCCACAAGTGGCTCAACGTCCCCTATGACAGCGGCATCGTCGTCGTTCGTGAACCGCAGCACCTGCGCGCGGCGTTCTCGATCACAGCCCCGTACCTTGTTCGCGGAGAGCAGCGTGAGCCTGAAGACTACACACCCGAGTTCTCACGCCGGGCGCGGGGTGTCGAGGTGTGGGCGGCACTGCGCTCTCTCGGACGTGAAGGGCTCGCTCACCTGATCGAACGCACCTGCCGCCACGCGGCGCGTTTTGCTCAAGGGCTGCGCGCCGCGGGCTACGACGTTCTCAACGACGTGGTGATCAATCAGGTGCTGGTCTCGTTCGGCGATGCCGCCACGACGCGGCGCGTCATCACGGCCATCCAGGAGGAAGGCACCTGCTGGGCCGGCGCGTCCGTCTGGCAGGGCCGCACTGCCATGCGCATCAGTGTTTCCTCCTGGGCGACGACGGATCAGGATGTCGAACGCAGCCTCGAGGCCATGATACGGGTAGCAGCGCAGGTAGTGAGGGGAGGGGGCCGCGATTGAACCCGGGAGACAGGAGGCGAGAACGGTCTAGTCGGCTGCGGGAAGTCTGATTCGGAATGTCGTGCCGCTGCCTGAGGCGCTATCGACCGATATGTTTCCCCCGTGGGCGTTGACGATGCGGCGGACCAGGGCGAGTCCGAGTCCCACACCGCCCGCTTGCCGAGTGCGGCTTCGGTCCGTGCGGAAAAACGGTTCGAATATCCTTGGTAAGTCTTCAGGATCGATTCCGATGCCGCCGTCCCTCACCTCGATAACAACGCAACCGTCAGATTCACCACATCGCAGGAGAATCGGCACTCCGGGTTCCGAGTACTTGCGTGCGTTGTCGAGGAGGTTGGAGATCGCTCGCTGCAACAGAGCGGGGTCTGCGTCGAGCGGACGGATTGAGGGGGAGGCGTCCATGTTCAATATCACCTCTGGATTCGCCATTCGGAATCGCTCGGCCGTCTTCACCGCAAACTCGCAGACATCGATCCTCTCCAGATGCACGGGGAACGAGCCTGGGGACTTCTTTGCCTCGGCCACGTCAAGCCGCGCCAGAGTGAGAACATCCTCGATCAGCCGATCGAGCTCTTTCAAATCGACGCTGATCTCTGAGAGATAGGCCTTGGCACGTTCAGGGTCGCCTTCTTCAGCGATCTCCGCAGCGACGCGGATCCGGGAAAGCGGCGTGCGAAGCTCATGAGAGATGTTGGCCAGGAGCTCTCTTTCACTCTGAACCAGCCGCTCAAGACGGCCCGCCATCTCGTCGAAGGCCACCGCGAGATGACCCACTTCGTCTCTGCGCCCGCTACTGATACCCGTCCTCACTGAGAGATCACCGCTTCCGATCAGGCGCGCGGCTACGGTCAAGCGTTCTACAGGGGCCGTGATGAAGTGCGCGATCGGCAGCGAACCAAGGCACAAGACAAGGAGAACGGCAATCACCGCGATGGTGATGCGGAGGGAGAGAGGCGCTACGCCCGACCGGCTCCGATGCATCAGGACGTACGCGACTGAGTGGCCCTCCCGCGGCAGGCCGGCGGCGGTCGTTTTCTCACCCCGGCCGCTCGGATGAAAGAGCCGGCCGTCGAGCCTGGCAAGATCAGGGGCTGAGAGGGGTGAGAGGGCTGGTCGAATGTTGGTCATGATGAGCCTGCCATCGAGGGTGTAGACGGAGACCTGGGTGTCATGGAATTCGAGCTCGCGCCGGAGACTCTCCTCCAGGTCGGCCGACCGTGAGAGAAGATATTCACTGTTCTCCGAGAGGTGCCGTGCCACGTCTAGCTGAAACTCGTGCCACGGCGCACCCTCGGGATGGCCGAGCTTGATCTCGATGAGGGCGATGGCACCGCCGGCCACGACCACAAGGATCAGGCCGTGGAAATAGACCTTCCAGAACAAATGGCGGCATCGACGGCAGGGCCGCAAGGGACGCGGCTCTTGATCATACTCGCGTGCCGCGTCCGTCCTATTCACCATTCCCTCCTCGTGGCAGGTTAAAACTCATACTCCAGTCCGCCCACCGGCACAATACTCCACTGGTATCG
>JACPPM010000284.1 GCA_016191015.1 Acidobacteriota bacterium
GTCAATCGCCGGGCGCGGCGTGCTCGGGTCGCTTATGAAAGCCGTCCCACGCACGAGTCAACAAGGTCAAGCATCTCTTGACAGAAAGAAATCTCGACCCCTTCGGTGCCACGATGAGCGTCGCATCTGCGCTGGGCCCGTCACTCAGGCTTTTCCCGCTTTTGCGTTTTTAATTTTGCATTTTTAATTCCTGAATCCGCGCGTCTTACGCGCGGATTCAGGGGCAACCTTTTCGGTTGCGGCATCGCGGCGTTGGGCTATAATCGCGACAGCAGGGCACATGCTGGTATTTCATCGGAAGAAAGAAGAGAAGATCATCATCGGCAATGAGATCGAGGTGCAGATTCTCCACATCCGGCGCGGGCAGGTTCAGATAGGCATCAGGGCCCCCCAGCACATCTCTGTTTACCGGGACGAGGTTTACGAAGCCATCAAGCGTGAGAACGAGGCAGCCGTCAGATCGCAGATTCCCGATGCGGCCGCCCTGAAAAACCTCAGCAGCAAGCTGCCCAAAGGCTGAGAAGGTGTGAAGGAATCATCCCGCAACCGCTCCCCCACGGTCGCGGCGCCGATTCGGAAGTCAGTGCAGAGCCGCGAGCGTGAGCGAGCGGTCGAGGCCGCCATGCTCTCTCACCGTGCCAGGGGCGTCCGGGTGCCTGACAGATCGTGCCGCTCGCAAGGCTCGCCCCGTCTGCACGCGGTCTGATCCCATGCGTTTCGACATCCAGCCCATTACACGATTCACCGGGATAGAGTTGGCGGACATCCAGGCTCTGGAGGTCACCCGCTGGCGGGAGATGCTCACCTGGGATTTCTCGCCCAGTGCCCGACTGGTGGCCGCGGCAATCGACCAGCGGCTTCTCGGGGGAGGCGTCCTGCTGTCGGCAGGTCGGCCTGTGGGCTATTGTTACTACGTCAGGGATGAGAGCCGGGCCGCGGTTGGCTCGTTCTTCTACCTCGCAGATGCCGTCGACCCCGCCGCAGCCACAAGCCTCATCAATGCAACACTCACCGAGCTCATCCACGATCGGCACATTCTACGCATCGAAGCGCAGCTCCCGGTATCTGATCGAGACATCACGCTCTCCGCTTTCCAGCATCTCTCGTTCGCCGCCTACCCGCGTCTTTTCATGATGCGTGCCGTCGATGCGAGCAGGGACGTGGCGGTTGAGGCGGACGCGGGCCACATTCTCAGACCATGGACACCGGATGATCTCGACGCTTCAGCCGCGCTCCTCACGGAAGCCTGTCAGGGAGAGATCGATACGGCCATCCATGTTCAATACTCATCACGCGATGGATGCCGCGAATTCCTGGAAGACCTGCTGAGGCACCCGGGATGCGGGCAGTTCGACCCCGCCCTCTCACTCGCAGCGCTCAATCGGGCCACCGGAAGCCTCTGTGGGTTCATTCTCGGATCGCGCATTTCCCACGGCAACGCCCATGTTCCGCAAATCGCGGTCCACCCCGCCGTGTGGGGCCGCGGCATCGGACGCGCCCTCATGCGCGCGTTCCTCGCCCACACCCTCACGTCCGGATACACCGCCGCGTCCCTCAACGTCACCGAAGCGAACGCGCGCGCCGTGACTCTCTATCGCGACCTGGGCCTGCGTGAGGCCCACCGATTCAACGCTTACGTGTTTCAGCGGTGAGGGCATGCACGCGGTGTGGGGGATCCTGACTGGTGCGAGGGGCCCCTTCGCTTCGCTCAGGGCTCCGGCTCAGGACTATGCTCTGCGTTCCAGGATCTGGGGTGCGCGTTCCTGCGGCAGGCCTCCGTACGCGTTGGCCACGCGCACGCCGGATGTCATGCTCTGGAGGTTGGCGAGTGACCCCTCCCGGAACTGTCGCATCCGATCCGCGGTCCGTGCAAAGTTCAGGACAATCGTAGAGACGAGCTGGCGCGCTTGTTCGGCTGCCGTTGCCAGGCGCGGATCGCCGGGGCGGACACCTGCTTTCGCTATCCTCTCGTCCACATCACGGACGCGATCTATGATCGCGCCGCAGACGTTCATCGAATCCTGGAGCTCAGTCGGCTTCATCTCGCCACCTCTCCGGCTCTGCTCCTCCGAGATCGACGCCAAGGCCTGCAGGTCGGACAGTAGCTGCCCGTAGAGGATCATGGGATCGGCGCTCGACTGCGTCATCCGAAAATCTCGAGCGGCGCCCGCTGCCCCGGCTGCTCGTACGCCGGAAGCGGCGTGAATGTGGGCAGCGATTCAGGTGCAATCTCAAGATCCGGCCGCCGCGCCAGCTCAGCCCATGCGTCCCGGATCGGCTTGATCAGCGAGATCACTTCGTCACACACTGCCGGGTCGAGCTGAAAGCTCGCCTCCAGCACCCTCCCGCTCATGTACGCGTACATCGCATCCATCCGGGCGGCGAAATCTCCACCTTCTTTCTGATTCAGGCACCCACGCAACTCGCCGATGATCGCCAGGACGCGATCGATCTTCATCGCCTTGGTCACGATATCCCGGTTCCTCATCGCTTCCTGCGCTTCGTGCAGGAACCGAACGGCGCCGTCAAACAGCATGACGATCAGCTCGTGCTTGTTCACCGTACCGACTTCGACCATTCGATACTGTTCGGTGGCCTGTGCGTACGGATTGCCTATCATGTTTGCCTTCCCGTCGGCGTCAGATCTAGGTAGATTGCAAACCCTGGAGGGTGGTTGTGAAGCTATTGAGCTGGCTCATGAGCTGGTCCACGGCTGCGAACTGTTGTACGAGCGCTTGCCGGTAAATTTCGGCCTGGCTCTCCAGCGTACTGATCCGATCGGAGAGGGTGTCAATCGAGTCGTTGAAGTTGGCCTCGGTCGTGTAGAGGATCCCGTCAGTGGCTGTCAGCGAGTTGATGGTCGAAACAAGCTTGTCGAACACCCCGTCAGCGCTTTCCGTACCCTGGAAGAGGCTCTGGACGTCGGCCTCGTTCGAACTGAGCGCGTCGGTCAGAGTTGAGGAATCCAGCTCTAGGTTCCCGCTGCGGTCGAATGTGATTCCGACTTCGGCGAGATACGAATATGCGCCGCCGACGCTGACCGCGCTCCGCAAGTCCGATGTCACGCCGCTCCGCGTCGTCCGCAGCACCGCCTCGCCGGCCAGGGGGCCGGGTTGTTCCGTCGTTTCGCCGATCGTGTACTCGGCGTTGACATAGCTCGCGAAGTCATTGTACGTCGTGACGAAGTCCTGAACGGCGCTGACGATACTGGAGGTGTCGCGCGCGACGGTGAGCGTATGAGTGGTGGCCGCGTCCTCTGTGAGGAGGTTGAGTGTCACCCCGCTGATTGCATCGTCGACCGTGTTCGAGGCCCGTGTGATCGTCAACCCGTTGATCGTGAGCTCAGCATCTCTGGCATTGACGACATTGTCGGCCTGCGAATCGCCATAAATCCCATCGGTGTCCGTGTCGGTGAATGCGACGCCACTGCCCCCGGTCAGAGCATTTCCGGAGATTGTGAAGGCGTTGGTCAAACCGGTATCTTTGCCCGAGACGACGAGCTTGTACGCTCCGCCACCCGTGTCGATGACGTTCGCCGTGACACCGATCCCGGCGGTTTCGTTGATCTTGGTCGCGAGCTGCTGGATCGTCGTCGACTCGGTGATCGAGATCGTCTGTCCGTCGACGACGATCGAGCCGCCTGTGGCGACGACATCGTCGGGCGAGCCGTAGGTGGACGTGCTGACGGTGCTCTGAGCCTTCGCGAGGAAGCTCACTTTGACCGAATACGACCCCACGGCCGCGCCATCGCCGGCGCTCGCCGTGAATACTGATGTGTCCGATGACGTTGCCGTCGTGGCGAGAAAGAGCAGGGAGGAGTTGACTGTCTGCGCCTTGCTCTTGATGGCGTCGATCCGGCTTTTCAGGGTTCCGAGCGAGTCGAGTTTCAGCTCGATGTTATTCTGCTGCTCCTGCGCGAGCAGGATCGGAGCGCGCTGCTGCTGTACGAGCACGCTGATGATTGAGCTGAAATCGACGTTGTTGAAACCGCTGAAAGTGATCGGGCTCGACATTTCAGACCTCGAAAGATCGGGGGCGGGAGGATTCCCGCCCCCTTCTGATTGTTGTGGTCCTGACCAGCCTGCCGCTCATCGCCTATTATATCCGCTCGTCGACCATGTTTCCCTGGGCCTTTTCCATTGCCTGTGCGAGCTTGAGGATCTCCTCGGGTGGATACTGTCTGAGGACTTCCTTCGTCTCCGGATCAAGGATCTTCACGATGACCTGATCACTGCTCGCGTCGCGTTCGAAGCTGAGGATCGTGTTTTGCGTCTTGAGAAACTTCTGGATCGATTCCTGGATGTGCGATGAGGACGGCGGGGTCGCCGGGGTCTGGCTGTTTTTCTCAGCCACCGGCATAGGCTCCGGAAGCGACACTTGGTTGTCGGCCTTCCTGGAGACGTCGGCCGGCGTCGAGGCGCCCCTGACGTTCTCGCCGCGCGCGGCGGGGGCAGGTCCCGACACCGAGACCGGTACGATCGCCGCCGCTGTACTCATTTCCATCACCTTTCATCCCCCGTTCCGGAGACCAGGATCACTCCCGGCCTCCGGCGCGGATCTCAGAATCGCTCCTACCTCAGGAGGGCCAGGACATTGGCTGCGGCAGCGTTGGACTGCGCCAACGATGCGATACCGCTCTGGCTCAGGATCGAGTACTTGGCCAGGTTCGACGATTCCAGCGCGAAGTTTGCGTCACGGATGATGCCTTCAGCCGCCTGTGTGTTCGTGATCTGGGACTTGACCAGGCTGATGGCGAAGCCGAGCCTGTTCTCGGCGGATCCGATGGTGCCCTGCGCGGTGCCGGCCGTGGCCAGTGCCGTGGCGAGAGTCGTGACGGCCGTCTGCGCGCCGGCGACGGTGGAGATGTCGAGTGCGCCGATGGCCAGACCCGCGCTGTCGACCGGCTGACTGTTGTTGAAGCTCACGACCGTGGTGCCGCTCGGACCACCCACGAATACGGATTGCTGGCCGAGGAACGTGCCGCCGGTCTGCATGCCGGCTGCCGTCGCCTCGCGGTCGATTTCAGTTCTGATCTGCGTGAACTCCGCGTTCAGGGTCGTCCGGCTGCCCTGGAAGGTACCCGATGCCGACTGGGCGGCCAGGGTGGACATTCGGTCGAGCAGCAAGCTGATGTTGTTGATACCCGAGTCGACGATCTGAAGCCTGCTCAGACCCTCATTCGCGTTGCGCTCGCCCTGGCTGAAAACCGACACCTGCGTGCGGTAGCTGTTGGCAACAGCCAAGCCGGCAGCGTCGTCGCCGGACTTGTTGATTCTGTAGCCGCTGGAGAGCTTGGCGAGAGTCGAATTGAGGCTGATCTGGGTGAGAGAGAGGTACCGGTTCGCCTCGAGCGAGGCGATGTTGTTGACTACCGAAAAGGTTCCCATTGTTTTCCTCCGTGAAAATTGATCCCGACGTCCTTGTCGGAAATTGATGTGTTGCTACCGCGTCCTGAGATCTTCTGAGTTCCTGCCGCTCTCACCTCCCTTGATCATATTTCGCATAACACCTATCGTATCGACAGACCGGGCGAAAACTTTAGCCCGGTGGGTTCTCACCAGCAAAGTGTTGACACGAATTAGCGAGAATTCGCGAATGGGTTTGATCTCCTCCGATCCTCTGAGGAAGGCAGGGAGGGAACGCCCTCTCGGACGCTCCGAAGGGCACGGAAACGCTCTCACGCTCTCCCGCGCGGCGCAGCCGCGGCGCGTTCAGTGCGCCTTGTAGAATTCCGATTTCACGTAGCGGGCGTAGCCGTGCTTCAGGATGACGGCGCAAACGGCGACTGTTGGTACGGCCAGAAGCATCCCGATAAATCCGAAAAGATTGCCGCCTGTGATCACGGCGAGCATGACGATCACAGGGTTGAGCCCGACGCTGTCCCCGACGATGCGGGGCCCGATCACGGTGCCCTCGAGCGTCTGCGCCAGCACGAAGACCCCGCCGGTCATTGCCATGAGCTTGAGGTCGTGATGGTGCATGAATGAGAAGAGCATTGCGCCGGATGCACTTGTGATCGTGCCGACGTAGGGGATCAGGTTTCCATAACCGCCCAGAAGAGCCCAGAAAAGTGCCATCGGCACACCCAGGAGGCTCAACCCGATTCCGTACATCACCGCAAGAATGGTGCAGACAGTGAGTTGACCACGCACAAACGCGTTCAGCACTCCCTCGATTTCTCTCAGCAGCTCCTGTGCGCCCTTGCGGCGCCGTGGCGGGATCAGCTCGTAAAAGCGGCTCCTGAGCTTCTGAATGTCTCGCAGAAGGAAATAGGTCATGATCGGGATGAGGATGAGATTGAGCAGGCCCAGGATGAGGTTGACGATGCTGCTGAAGGTTCGAGTGACAAAGGTGGCGAGCGGAGCCATCATCTTCGGGGCGTTGGCCCTCGCCGTCTCGATTGCCTTTTGCGTCAGGCTCTCGACTCCCCCGGGGTACACATGGTCGAGACGCTCGATGTAGGGCTTCGCGTAGGTTGCGATCTGTGTCGAGTATCGAGGCAGGTCAGCAAGTGCCGCCTGGATCTCGCGACCAATTGCGGGAATGAGCCAGAGGAGGATCAAGATCAGAATTCCGGCGGCCAGGGCCATGATCGAGATGCTCGACACCGGTCTCGGAACCCGCCGGGCAGCCAAAGACTCGACGACGGGGTCGAGAAGGTACGCGAAGACGAGGGCGATGAGCAGCGGCACGAGGACGGGGTGGAGGATGTAGATCAGAAGGCCGCCCACCGCCACAGCAATTGCGGCCGACGCCCAACGTCGCGTCGTCGCGGTGTTCATGGCGTTACTCGTCGCTGCCCGAGAGCCGCGGGAGAGTTGACAAGTAGTGGAATCCGGACAGGAGTGTCATGCCGAGGACCGTCACGAATACCCACTGAATCGCAGCCGGATGGACCGCAAGATAGTTCAGCAGGAGGACGAGGAAAACGGCAGATACCTGAACGAAGGTTGCGACCTTGCCCAGGGATGTCGGCGGGAAACGACGGCGGCCATGGGTCATATGGATGATCAACGCAGCCAGAACGATGATGAAGTCGCGCCCGATGACGAGTATCGTCAGCCACATCGGGATCGTGTTCGCCGGGTTGATCGACGGAATCGCAAGCAGGATGTAGCCCGAGGTGATCAGAAGCTTGTCCGCCATCGGATCCAGAAAGGCGCCAAGAGCAGTCTTCTGGTTGAGGCGCCGCGCCAGGTATCCGTCAAAGGCGTCGGTGAGGCCAGCCAGAAGAAACACACCGAGCGCCCACCCAGGCTCGTTGTAGATGAGAGCAATGATAAACACCGGCACGATGGCCATCCGGAGAAGCGTCAGTTGGTTCGGAAAGGTCAGTATCATTGCTGCTGGTGGGTACTATACGAAAAACAGGCAGGAGCGTTCAATAGTGTGGGAAACGCGGAATGCAGGCCAAGCGAAAGCCGGTCACACTGAGGAACTCTCCTCGGGCGACCGCCGACTGATCTCGGGCCCTTCCGCGAGTAGAGCAGAACCATCCCCCGTCGGCGCGCCGCCGGCTTCAAGCTGTCGATGCCGCAGAGGTGCCGGGCTGCTATTTGTGATCCACGAATACGACTGGTGTGTCGGTCCGCTTCCGTCCGGCGAAATAGAACCGGGGGTCTGTTTTCCCCTTCAGGCTGAACGGTGTTGAGCGGCCTCGAGGATTGTTATCGAGATCGTATACATAGATCCCGGGAGCGACCATTACCGGCAGATAGTAATAGAGCGGTCCCGGTTGGTTGTTATACTGAGCCGAACCCTGCGCGCCCCGCTGTGATCGGTCGGTCACGCGATAGACCGTGCGCCAGTCACCGCTGTAACTGTAAAAGCCCTTACCCGGGGAACCCTTGAAGTACACGGATTTCCAATCCCCGTTGTAAGAGTAGTAGTCCGCGTAGGCCATCGTCGAAACCGCCAACAACACTGCCGCCATCCCGATCACTCTCATCGCCTTCATGCTGCTCCTCCTGCTCCAATTATCGACAATCATAGCAGGCCGAGTAGTGATTTTCATCACCGTGTCCTGAGGAGCCCACCGCAGGTGGCCGACGGAGGATCCCCCGCTGTTCTCCGAGATCAGAGTCAGAGCCCCAGCCTCGCAAACTTCCCCTGCCAGCTGTCGCGCCTCTCCAGCTCCTCCCGGATCATCTGCAGAACCGTCGACTTCTCCCTGACCCACTGCGGCCCGACCAGAAACGGCTCACCCCGCTCGCCGGTCAGCCGGTGGATGACTATGTCCGGATCGAGGTTTTCCAGGAAATCGCATACGGCGGCGACGTATTCCTCGCGACTCAGCAGCGTGATCTCACCTCGCTCGTACGCCTTCTCCAGCGGCGCCCCGCGCACGATGTGCAGCATGTGGATCTTGACGCCGCCGACGCGGAGCGCTGTGAGAATGCGAGCTGTTTCGATCCATTCTTCGCGGCCTTCCCCGGGCAGGCCGAGAATGACGTGCGCGACCGTCATCAGCTTTCGGGCATGCGAACGCACGCACGCATCGATGAACTCGGCCAGCGTGTGCCCGCGCTTGATCTCACGGAGTGTCCGAAGGTTGGCCGACTGCAAGCCGAGCTCGACCCAGAGAGGGATTCGCGAGGCCCAGGTTTCGAGCAGATCCAGGATCGGGTCCGGTACGCAGTCAGGCCGCGTTCCGACGACGATGGCCGCGACTCCCTCCTGGGACGCCACCCTCCCGAGAATCGAATCCAGCTCGCTCGGCGCACAGTACGTGTTGGTGAACGCCTGAAGGTAGGCGATGTAGCGGCCCGGGCGACTTGCCCTCCGCCTCCTCCGGATCTGCTCCTCGATCGGCAGGCTGGCACCGGTCTCCGGGCCGGAGCCGAATGGATCGCAAAAAGTGCACCCACCCCTCCCCAATACCCCATCTCGTGTCGGGCAGGTCATCTTTGCGTTGATCGTCACCTTCGAGAGTCGCTCGCCGAACCGCCGCTTGAGCTCATCCGAGAGCCGCCGATATCGTGGCGGGTGGGATGGGATCGACATGACGCGGGTCAAAACCCGGCGGCGATCCGGTCAGCGGCGTAGAAGAGGCATATCCCTACCAACACGCAGAAGCTCATTCTCAACCCCCTCTCCTCATTCACCGCAGGGATCAGGTCGCTCGCCGCCACATACAGGGTCGCCCCCGCGGACAGAGGCAGGAAGACAGCGATGTGCTGTTTCAGGCCGAACAGGAGGGAATATCCGAGGATCGTGAACAAGCCGAGGAGCCCGGCCGCAAGCAGGGCGAGCCTCCGGCTTCGGCCTGAAGCGAGAAACACGGTGGCGATCGTGAATCCCTCGGGAATCTTGTGGAGGAGGAGCGCGACGAAGATAACCAGCCCGAGCGAGAAGTCGATGGCAAACCCGGAGGCCATCGTAATGCCGTCCAGCAGTGAATGGATGGCGAGCCCGGCAAAGGCGGCCCATCCGGCGGAGGGGTGAACGAGCGCCTCGGCGTGAACCTCCTCGCCGAAATGGAAATGAGGCGAAATGCCATGCTCGGCGAAGTGGACGAGGAAGTAGCCGGCCAGCATGAACAGCGCGGCCCTCGGCGAGTATTCGAACGAGAGTGGGATCAGCTTGATGACCGAGAGGGCGAGGATGAACCCCGCGCCGATTGCCAGACATGAGGAGAGCGCGGTCTTGTTCCAGCTCTTCCGCGACGTGATCGCAAGCCCACCCATGAAGTTGGACACGCCTGCAGCCACGGCCAGAAGGGCCGGATTCACGTGCTGAGCAACGTCCATAGAGTGATCCTCTCTGCGCCGGCTATTCTATCAGCATGGCGAAGAACGCATCCAGGTATCACCGTGACGCACCAAGGCTACGGCTCCACCGCATACACGACGGCGCCGGCATTCCGGAACAGGCTCTTACAGTGAAACCTGAGGAAGTCATAGAAGGCTTGCCGCTCCCCATCACTTCCCCAGTCCAGGTACTCTCCCGGAATCCAGGCCATGCTTTCGATCCCGCCGGCGTTGTAAAGAATGTGCGTGATTCGCAGTCCCTTGATTCTCGCCGCATAGTCCTCCGCCGATGCGCATCCGCGCGCCAGCGTGACGGCCAGCGGTGTGTCGAACTTGCTTTCGGGAAATGTCCTGGGTCTCACATAGAAAGAGCTCATCTGTCCGATTGTCAGGACGGTTCCATGCGGAGCGAGCCTGTTCAGGGCCGCGACCGCCGGGTAGTCGCCGAGCGTCCGTGCGAGGTACTGCTCGCGCGTCTCGGTCCCCAGGACTCGCCGAAGCGGATCCCATGTCGTGCGGTAGAAGAAGAGAATGTGCGCAAAATTGACCGCGATGGCAACGACGATCGTGCCGGCTAGGACGCGTCCCGCGACCCGCCATCGCTTCGCGAGATCGGCGAGGCCGTCGGCCATGACCACGGACATCAGCGCGATGACAGGCGTGAGGAGCCTGGCCTGGGGCGACAGGACGAACCAGCAGCCGGCGAAAGCGGCGCAGAAGAGTAGGAGGTCGCGGTGCCGCGCGACGACGAGGAGCGCGATCGGCAGGAGAATGATGAGCGTCGGGCCGATGGCCGAATCGAGGAACGGCTGTTTGAAGGAGTAGTAGTACGGCAGGGCGAGGATGCCAATCCACCCCTGCCCCGTTTCGCCTTCGATGTGCCTGAGCTCGTATGCCTGCCGTTCGGTCCTGTATGTGTCGCCGTCGGGGCGGCCCCACAGTGTGTCGAAGTACGGATACACGGGATTCCCTGTGTGGTAGACGTTCCGAGCCAGCCATGGTCCGGAAAAGACGGCCAGTGACAGGAGAAAGGCGAGCAGATGTCCCGGCCGGCTCCGCCTCAGCACCAGGACCAGGCCCAGAGCTACCGCCGCCCAGAGCCCCGTGTATTTGGTGGCGATCGCGGCTGAGCAGAGCAGGCCCGAGAGGACGGCCCAGCATCGCACGCGGGTTTCGAAGAAGCGCTGCTGAGCCCTGAAAGCAGCGATGACATAAAACGCGAGCGCCTGATCGACAAACGGCAGGCCCGCGTTGATGGCCACCGCCGGCATTGTGAAGGCGAGCACGGCGGGCCCGATTGGTGCGGAAGAGACACTCATGCTCTGCAGCAGCAGCAGAGCGGCAAGAGCGAACGCGAGGTGAATGAGGGCTGGTGCATTCTCGCCAGCGACGGAGAGACCGGCCGTGTAGAGCATTTCGACGGACATCGGCCAGAACGAGTAGAAGTTATTCCGGAGCGGCTGCATGGAGTGCTGCTTCAGATACTGCGCCGGGAGAGACAGGTGGTATCGCAGTGCGTCCGTGGATCCGGGCTCGGCAATCGCGCAGATGGCCGCGAGGGCGAGAAACGGCAGGATCGCCGCCAGTGCACCCGCCGGCACCTTCGCTCGTGCCTCCTTCAAGGGCGATCCAAAGCCCGTAAACGGGATCAGAAATGCGGTCGCGGCCAGCAGGGACAGAAGCAGCCAGCTGTGGAGGATACCCAGGAGGGCGACCACAAAAACAGCCAAAGACAGAACCGCAGAACCGAGGCCGAAGGCATAGAGAGAGGTCTCGAGACTGCCTACACTCTCGACCTGGGCGCCCAGCAAGCGGCGAACCGCAGGCATGCCCACGGCGACGAACAGACAGGCGAAGAAGCAGACGCTGATCATCGCGGTGCCTGTTCGTGCCGCCGCATCAAGCGTCGGGGGCGCCGTCCTCTGGCTGAGGTAGAGCAGGCAGAGCCCGCCTCCCCAGACCGCGGCGATCGCCGCGGACATCGCACTCGCTCGCGTCATGAGGGCGAGCCGGGCCTACGCCCGGCCGTTCGAGAATGAAGGAATGACGAGAGGAGACGATGCGCGCTTCAGAACGCGGGAGTGCGCAGACGGGCACGCGGCACAGGACGGCACCATTTTTCCACGTCTCGGAAATTCTACAACCAATTGAAAATCAATAGTTCGCTGCGAATTTGTGGACGGTTCGAGAGGAATAATGGAATGTTGGAAGGATGGGTGCTACGGCCCTGCCTTAACGGCCCACTGCCAAAAGATCGCCATTGCCGCCGCTGCCCCCTTCCGGAACCCATTATTCCATCACTCCATCATTCCACTATTCCAATTGCGCGCGAAGCGCGTTATGTCCCAAATTACTTTATCTCAAATGCCGCCTCTTTCGATGCCGCTGCGCCGCTGGTCTTGTCCTCGAGTTTCACGGTGACTGTGTACTTGCCCGGGGGGAAGGTGGCGAGCGGCACCTCGGTTCCGAGGACGATCGCGGCGCTGCCCGCGGCCTTCTGCTTCACGACCTCGGGCGGAATGCGGTTGAAGTATTTTCCGTCCTTGTTGAAGACGTACTCAGCAGTCAGGTTCGTCTCACCCGCCTCCATCCCGCAGTTATAGACGTTGTAGAAGACAAAAAGCGACGACGCCTTTGAGAATGATGTCGCACTCTTCGGCGCCAGCTTGTATCTGCCGAATGCAAACGGATTCACCTTTTCGCCTGACGGTTCGGCCGGCATCGTCTCGATCACGTCCGAAGTGACGGGGATGCTCATCTCCAGCTTCGCCGGATCGAAATGCGGCACCTCGAGGGGGATCTTGCGCAGCGTCACCTTCTTGGAATCCTTGTCCATGATTCCGACTGTCAATTCGTATGCGCCCGGCATAAGGGCAAATCCTGTGAATGCCGTCGTGTCCGCCCCGGCGCCGCTCACCTCCATCGGCTCGTTGAACTCCTGGACGGCAGTGCCTTGGGCGCAACGCCCGAAGGCGGCGAGCTTCGCTCCCTTCGGCCACTCGCCCTTGGCCACCGCGATGATGCTGACGTATGTCGCGCCGGCCTGCGACTGGAGGTACTTGAAGGATATGTCGCACGGCATCTCCTCGCGCGACTGACCGGACTGGGCAAGCTCGTCGAGCATGGCTGTCATCGCCTTCTCCAGCATGTGGGGATAGGTGGGGAGCTCCTTCAGCTCCGGGTGCAACAGCACTGCGCTCTGGACCCTCGCGAGAATGGCCACGCCGTCGCTTTGCTCGACGACCAGCTCCAAGCCATTCGCCCCCTCAGCGAAATGAAAGTGCGCCGGGTGGTCAGAACCGAACTGCTGCAGACCGGTGTAAGTCCAGTTGAGTGCCGATCCTTCCTGGGCCTGCTCTGAGGGTTGCCCGAGCAGCAGGAACACGCGCGCCAGGTCGCTCCTGATGCCGCCACGAGCCCGCGGGAACTGCGCGCTCGTGACGAACGCCATCCGCTTGTAGAACTCGATCTTGAGCTCGTTGGCGGGCGTCAGCGGCGTCGGATCACGCTTTGCCCAGAACAGCTCGACAAAGCGGTCCCGCTCGCTGTCGTCCTTCAGCTCCTTGAATTCCTTCTCCTCGTCCTTCGTGACGAGGACACGAACCTCGTCCTCGAGCCACTTCTTGTGCTTGTCGTTCATCTTGCCGGCCGTGGCCGGCGACACCAAGCCCGCCAGCACGGCGGCACACGCCACTACCCTCGTTGTCACAGACATCAGAATTCTCCTCGACTTCATGGATGGCACCATCGATGGCGGCAGTCTATCAACGCGTTTCTCGGGGCGTCAAATCCACGCGCGGCGCGATTCACCGCCCTCGATGGGAATAAGCCGCCGCTCGCGCGAGTAGATCCTGGTGTGAACCTGAGGAGAGAAGTGCATGAAGGTGGTGAAGGTGTGCCTGGCGTTTTGTTGTGTGACACGAGTCCTGGGACAGACAACGGGATCGCAATCCCAGCCCGCGGTTCCGCCTCCCGAGCCCACCCTCCCGGCCACGGTCCCTAAGATCGCGGCCGGATATCAGGAAAAGGGCCCGCAGTTCATTGTCGCCCGCAACTACGTCGACTTCACGTATGAGAAATACCGCCTTCAGTGCGATGTGCTGACCTACGAGGTGCGGACTCAGGAAATCCTCGCCGAAGGCAATGTGATTCTCGAGGACGGAGTCCAACGACTGGCCGGGGAGAAACTCCGCTTCAGCTTGAAGACGAAGAGAGGCGTCATGTTCGAAGCCAGCGGCACGGCGGCGCCGGATCTCCGCTTCGTGGCCGACGAGACGGAGAAGTATGACGAAGGAATGTACCGGGCCCGTCACGGCGAATTCACCTCGTGCACGCAGCCGAATCCGCGATGGGGGATTTCGGCGGCGCGGGCCGAGCTGGAGGTCGATGATCACCTCACTCTCAGAGGCGCCACATTCAAGGTCAAATCAGTCCCGGTCTTCTATCTGCCGTACATGAGCTATCCGATCGACGATGACAACCGTCAAACCGGGTTTCTGCTGCCGGGGTACGGTCATTCGAGCGTCAAGGGCACGATCCTGGGCGAGGCCTTCTTCTGGGCGATCAATCGCAGCCAGGACGCCACCCTCGCCTACCGCTCCTTTTCGAAAGCCGGACGGGGATTCGAGGGCGAGTACAGGTACATCTTCCCGGATGGCTCATCCGGAACGGCGAATTTCTTCTATCTTTTCGGGACTCCTGAGAAGACGGAAACGGACGCGGGCGCGGACAGCGCGCGATTCGACGGCTACTACCTGGATTTCGGCCACCAGCAGATTCTGCCGTGGGGCGTGTCGAACAGAACAGACGTCACGATCCTGACGAGCTACGGCATGCGCACCATCGTAAGCAGCAACTTCCAGCAGTTTTCGTCGCCGATCAAGTCCTCATCGACACAATTTTCGAAGAGCGCCGGGTACGACTCGGTGAGCCTCCAGGTTCGTCGTGACGAGGTGCTGACGGGCTCGGAGGCGGTGACAGTGAAGGTGGGGAAGAAAGGGCAGAAGGTAGAGAAGGTGGTGGGCTTCATCGAAAAATCTAACGTCGCAACGTACGTCCCGGATGCGCGATTCAATCACAACCAGCAGCGGCTTGGGTCAACGCCTCTCTTGGTTTCTGGATCCGCGAACGTGATCGGTTATGACGAAGAGTACCGGGTGCTCAACACGGCCAAGCACACACTCGTGCCGACTCCCCTTGTAGAGTACCGGCGCTTGAGCTGGGAGCAGACCGTGGCCGTGCCACTGACATCTCTTGCGTGGCTCACGTTCAATCCCAGTGCGACCTATTCGGGCTCGTACTGGTCTGACAGCTACCTGCCGGGGACCCAAAGCCAAGGCGGCGGCCCACTGCTGCGGAACACCTTTGCGACGCAAGTCAAGCTCAATGGTCCGAGCTTCAATCGTATATTCTCGACACCCGACTGGGCGTTCAGCCAAAAGTGGAAGCACTCGGTCGAACCGTTCTTCCAGCTCGACTACAACACCAAGTTCCAGGATGCCTCCAGAGTCATCGAAAAGGCCCGCGATAGCATCGGTAGCGGCGATCTGCGGTCGATCGCCTATTCCCTCACGAACACCCTGTACGCCAAGAGGCCGACTGCGCCCGGTCTCGACCCTGCGCCCGTGGATATCCTTCGATGGACGGTCAAGCAGTCCTACCAACCGAATCCCGCGCGCGCCGATGCGCGGCGATTCAGTGACATTAACTCGCAGCTCACCTTCCGAATCGCTCCAGTCGTCGACCTCACCTTCGGCACCGATTACGACGTGTACGCCGCGAGGTTCGCGGACTACCAGGTCCGCGGCAGGTTCTCCAAAGCTGATGCCTTCAGCCTGGGGATAGGATGGACATTTGGGAGGAACCGCGACACCTGGGAGGCGGCAGATGAGGGCGTCACTGCCGACGGCGGCTTCAACCTGAAGCGGCTCGGGCTCAGGCTCGATGGCAGTCTCGCCTACTCGCCGCTCGAGGGGACGAAGAAACCAGAGCTTCTGCCAACCGATCCAGGGCTAGCCGGTCTCGCGGTCTCACCGCTGGAGGAGACAAAGAAACTGCAGAGCGCCACCCTCAGATGGAGCGAGAGCTTCCAGTGCTGGGGCTTTGAAGTGCTCTACCAGCGCCAGTTGCTTCGGGATCTCAGGAAGACGGATGAGGCCTTTTATCTGACGATGCACATTGGAGCGATCGGAACGATCAGTGAGAAGATTGGTGGATCGCGTTTTTGAGACCAGTCTTGTACGCACCGGACCGGCTGTGGTATCTAGGAGCTGATGAGACAGTCGATTGTGGTGTTCATGGCCCTGTGTGTGGCATCGAGCCTTCTGGCGCAGACAACCGAGGAGCCAAAGGCTCCGCCACCGGCCGCGCCGCCGGCCGCGCCGCCTGCTCCACCCGCTCCTCCGCCACCGGTCGAGCCGGTTTTCCCCGAGACCGTGCCGAAGATCACGGCCGGTTACCAGGAAAAGGGCGCCCAGCTTGTGCGGGCGCGGAACTACGTCGACTTCACATATCAGAGCTACCGCCTGCAGTGCGACATGCTCACGTATAACGTTCAGACACAGGAAATCGATGCCGAAGGGAATGTCATCCTGCAGGATGGGAAACAGCGCCTGGCCGGCGAAAAATTGCACTTCAACATCAGGTTGAAGCGCGGAGTTATGTTCGATGCGAGCGGCACGGCATCTCCAGACCTCCATTTCGTTGCCGACGAGGCGGAGAAGTACGACGACCGGAAGTACAAAGCCACACACGGCGCGTTCACTTCGTGCACCCAGCCGAATCCGCGATGGCAGATCTCGGCCTCCAAGGCCGATCTCGAGCTGGATGACCATGTGACGCTCAAAGGGGCAACCTTCAAGGTGAAGTCGGTGCCGGTCTTTTTTCTACCCTATATGAGATACCCCATCCGAGACGACGACCGCGCCACCGGCTTCCTCCTGCCCAACTATGGGCATTCCGCGGTGAAGGGAACGATCTTCGGCGAAGCGTTCTTCTGGGCGATTAACCGGAGCCAGGACGCCACCATCGCGTACAGATCCTTCTCCGATTTAGGCCGGGGTCTGGAGGGCGAATACCGGTATATCTTCTCGAGCAGCTCCATCGGCACTGCGAATCTGTTCTACATGTTTGAGAAGGCCGGAACCACAGACAAGCCGGAGGGAGGGAACACCCAGCGTAAGGCTGAGAACGTCAAGGGATATTTCTTCAACCTGCAACACCGCCAACTCCTCCCTTTCGGGATCACAAACCAGACGGATGTGACCATTCTGACGAGCTACGCCTTCAAAACGATTTACGGTAGTAATTTCCAGAATCTCTCCGACCCTCGCAAGTTTTCGTCGGCTTATTTTTCGAAGCCGATTTTCTACGACACGATCAACTTCCAGCTTCGCCGCGATGAGCTGTTGCGAGGATCCGTAAGACACGAAGAGACCTACTACGTCAAGAAGAAGCCCAGGAAAAGGATCTGGTTCACCGAGGACTCCGACATCACCAACCGATTCCCCGATATCTCGGTCACCCACAACCAGCAGAAGCTCGGTGCATCGCCGCTGCTCCTGTCCGGCTCCGCGAGCTTCCTCGGGTATGAGACTTACCACCAGGCCACGAATACGTCCGAACAGACGACGATCAAGACGCCCGTGACTAACTTCACACGCCTCAACTGGGATCCGGCGATCTCAGTCCCGATCACCGCCATCCCCTGGATGACATTCAATCCGACTGCGATCTTTTCGGGCGCGTACTGGACGGACAGCTACGCGTTGGGCACAACCAAACCTGGTGGAGGGAGTCTGCTCCGCAATACGTTCGTGTCGCGCGTCCAGATTTATGGCCCCAACTTCAACCGTATCTTCTCCACGCCGAACTGGAACTTCTCCAGGAAATGGAAGCATTCCATCGAGCCTTTCTTCCAGTTCGACTACAACACCAAGTTCGAGAATGCGACCCGCGTGCTCTCCGGTGCGGGGGACCATATCGGGGCCGGTGGTACGCAGCTCCTTACATACTCGCTCACGAACACATTGTGGGGCAAGCGCACCCTCATCGCCGGATACGAACCCACGCCGGTCGACATCGTCCGGTGGACCCTGCTCCAGAGGTACCAGCCTAACGCCACATATGTCGATCCCGACACCAAGAAGCACGTCCGTTTCGGCGACCTCAACTCGCAGCTCAGCTTCAAGCTCGCACCCTACGTCGATTTTTCCTTCACCACCAATTACGACTTCAATTGGATGAGATTCGTGGACTACCAGTACCGCGGCACAGTCGCGAAGACCGATTCGTTCAACGCCGGAATCGGATGGACCATCCAGAAAAACCGAAAGACCGGGGAAAACGTCAACAACGCCCTCAGCGCGAGCGGCGGTTTCAACATCAAACGAATCGGGTTCCACCTGGACGGCTACCTGGCGTACAGCCCGATGTTCAAAGAGAACAAGATTCAAAACGCCACTCTACGATGGAGCCAGACCTTCCAATGTTGGGGGTTCGAGCTCATGTACCAGCGGTACAAGTTCTATTCGGCGCAGGAGAACTCAATCACCTTCGCGATCCACATCGGATCGATCGGGACGATCAGCGAGCGGATCGGCGGATCTCGGTTCTAGTTCGAGATCGCGGAGTCTCGGTTCGCGAGGTGTGGGGATCGTGTTCGGCTACTGCGATCGTGCGGAGGGCAACCCGCAACGAATGCAAGGCTACGGCAAAGTCCCGGAAACCGCAGATTTCGCAGATTGACTCGCAGATGTCGCCGATTGCTTCGCGCCGACCCGAGAGTGAGCAGCAAGTTGCTCGTCGGTTGAATGCTGGAAGAAGCAGCGTAATCTGCGCGGAAATCTGCGCCATCTGCGGTTTCGCACGGAACGGCCTCGCCCGAGTCGGCGCCTCGACTTTGCCGCAGCCCTGAACGAATGGGGAAGGAATTGAACCGCGCAGCCGGACGGTGATACGCTAACTTGATGCGCGGACTGATTTTGAGTGGCGGGAAGGGGACGAGGCTTCGGCCCCTCACGTTTACCAACGCCAAACAGCTCGTCCCTGTCGCCAATAAGCCGGTGCTCTTCTATGGTATCGAAGCGCTGATTCAGGCCGGGATCACCGACATCGGCATCGTCGTCGGCGACACGAAAGACGAGATCAGAGGCGCCGTCGGTGATGGAGCCGCATGGGGCTGCCAGGTGACCTACATCGAGCAGGAGGCACCCCTTGGCCTCGCCCACGCCGTCCTCACCGCCGAGCAGTTTCTCAAGGACGCGCCGTTTGTCATGTACCTCGGTGACAACCTCATCAAGAACGGCATCACGGCATTGGTCAAGGAGTTCCGCGAGCGTGGCCCGAACGCCCAGATCCTGCTCGCTCATGTCCCCAACCCGAACCAGTTCGGCGTCGCCGAGCTCGAAGACGGGCGCGTCGTACGGCTCGTCGAAAAACCGAAACAGCCCAAAAGCGACCTCGCACTGGTCGGCGTGTATATGTTCGACTCGCACGTTTTCGACGCCGCCAGGGCTATCCAGCCCTCCTCGCGCGGCGAGCTCGAGATCACCGACGCCATTCAGAGGCTCGTAGACGAGGGGCTCCGCGTCGAGCCCCACGTCGTCGACGGATGGTGGAAGGACATGGGGAAGGTCGAAGACCTGCTCGAAGCCAACCGCCTCATCCTTGAGACATTCGAGCAGCGAATCGAGGGAACCGTCGACGCGGAAAGCCGCCTCGAAGGCAAGGTCGTCGTCGATAAAGGGGCGCAGGTCATCGGCAGCGTCATCCGGGGCCCGGCCATCATCGGCTCGGGTGCGGTCATCGACCACGCCTACGTCGGTCCCTACACGTCGGTCGGAAGCGGTGTCCGCATCATTCACAGCGAAATCGAACATTCGATCGTGCTCGAAGGCAGCGCCGTCGAGTCCATCAACGACCGGATCGAGAGCAGCCTCATCGGCCGCAACGTCCGGATCTACAAGCAGGCGCGCAAGCCACGGGCGTGGCGGTTCAATATCGGGGACAATAGCGAGGTTGGAGTTCACTGACAGGTCGCTGGGGGACCGTGCGTTCCTGAGTCATGACATCATTGTGTTATAATGTAGACAAGAGAAATGCATAGACTTCAGATTCAGGTTGAAGAAAAAACCTACGGGGCGCTCAGGAAGCGGGCATTTGCGCGGCGGGTGTCGATGGGAGCGGTCGTCCGGGATCTTCTCGAGAGCGCCCTGGGCGAACCACCGTCGCACCATCTCAAGTTGGCGGACTTCACATTCGTAGGAGCAGCATCATCGAAAGTCTCTAATCGGATCTCGGAGGAACATGACCGAGCGCTCGGGGAACGAACCTGGTGATCTTCATCGACACGTCCGCCATCTACGCCCTTGCCGATCGAGCAGATGTCAATCATTCGAGTGCGGTCCGCGCTCTGAAGCATGCCGTGATCGGCGGTGAACAGCTTCTTACACACAACTACGTCGTGCTCGAGAGTCTGGCACTGCTCCATCGCCGCCTTGGGTTTCAGGTGGTGCACAAGTTCCTGAACGACACAGAAAAGTTCCAGATCCGCTGGATCGATCAGGCGCTCCATTCCGATGCGGTCAGGCGGTTCTCGGAAAAGAAGGGGAGTGTGAGCGTGGTCGACGAAGTGAGTTTCCTCGTAATGGAGGAGCTGCGTATCGGCGAGGCGTTTGCGTTTGACGCAGATTTTGAGAAGCGCGGATTCCGGCTCTACCGGCCTTCTGTCTGACCATGTCATCGAACACATCCGCCAACTACCTGATCACCGGAGGCGCCGGCTTCATCGGCAGCAACTTCATCCGGCACCTGCTGCGGGCGGAGCCGGAGGCGCGCGTGACCAACCTGGACAAGCTCACCTACGCCGGCAACCCTGCCAATCTCGCCGAGGTCGCATCGGATCCTCGCTACACCTTCGTCAAGGGCGACATCTGCGACACCGCGCTGGTGGACGGTCTCATGGACTCCTCCACGATAGTCGTGAACTTCGCCGCTGAGACGCATGTCGACCGATCCATCCTCGATCCCCTCTCTTTCATCAACACGGATGTGATGGGGGTCGGCGTCCTTCTCGAGGCTTTTCGGCGGAAGCAGGGTCGGCGTTTCTTGCACATTTCGACCGATGAGGTGTACGGGAGCATCCCGGACGGGCGGTTTCGCGAAGAGGACCCGCTGAATCCGAGCTCGCCCTACTCCGCCTCGAAAGCCGGGGGAGACCGCCTGGCCTATTCGTATTTCGTCACATACGGTGTGCCGGTGGTGATCGCGCGCCCGAGCAACACGTTCGGCCCCTATCAGTATCCCGAAAAAGTCATCCCTCTTTTCGCCACCAACGCGATGGATGATCAGCCCCTCCCTCTTTACGGCGACGGATCGAACGTCCGCGACTGGCTCTACGTCGAGGACCTTTGCCGGGGCTTGCGGGTTCTGCTGGAAAGAGGTGAGCCCGGCCGGGCCTACAACCTCGGCGGCGGCAACGAAGTCATGAACAGAGATCTGACGGGACGTATTCTCGAGATCTTGGACAAGCCCGCCACGCTCATCCGGCCCGTGCCGGACCGCCTCGGCCATGACCGCCGCTATGCGCTCGACTCCTCCCGCGCCGCGACTCTCGGCTGGAGGCCATCCATGCCCTTTGCCGCCGCGCTCGAGACCACGGTGCGCTGGTACGTGAGCAACCGAGCGTGGTGGGAAACGATCAAGAAAGGATCCGACGAATACCGTCGATACTACGAGATTCAGTATGCGAGGAGAGCCGAGCGCTAGGATGCGCATGGTCGTGACCGGGGCCGAGGGTCAGGTCGGCCGCGAGATCGTCCTGATGGCGCGCGAACGCAAGCTTGCGGTCGTGGCACTTTCTCGGGCTCAGCTCGACATCGGCAACCCCGAGTCGGTTTCGACCGCCATCGCCTCCGCCACGCCGGACCTCATCGTCAACTGCGCGGCGTTTACGGATGTGGACCGGAGCGAAACGGAGCGGGTTCAGGCCGAACGCGGGAACCGGGATGGGCCGGCCCACGTCGCATCGGCCGCAGCGGCCTCGGGCGCTCTGATCGTACACCTCTCCACCGATTTCGTGTTCGATGGAAAGAGCTCGCATCCTTACTCCGAAGAAGCCGAGCCGAATCCGATCTCCTACTACGGGCGCACGAAGCTCGAGGGCGAGCGATTGGTCATGGCCGCAGCCGGCAAGCACCTCGTCGTCCGCACTTCGTGGATCTACGGCCATGGACGCAGAAACTTCGTCACCGCGATCGCCACCCAGGCCCTCGAGCACAAGCCTGTCCGCGTCGTTTCCGACCAGGCCGGATCTCCCACCTACGCCCGGGACCTCGCCGCCGCCATCTTCTCCCTCCTCGAAGCCGGCGCACGGGGGATCGTCAATTTCGGCAATGCGGGGGAGTGCACGCGCCATGAGTACGCACTCGAGATCGTCCGACTCCTCGGGTGCGCCGGCGAGGTCGGAGTCGAACCCATCGCCAGCGAATCGTTGAAGCAGGCGGCGAAGCGCCCGGCGTATTCAGTCCTCGACTGCGCACGCTACCGGCGCCTCACGGGCCTCGAGCCTCGCCCCTGGCAGAGCGCGCTCCTCGACTACCTTATCCAGGAATTCCCCGAGCGATTCGCGGCAGCGGCGGCAGCTCGATAGGTGTTGACCTTTAGCCGTTAGCCATAGGCCAAGAGCGGCCGGCGAGTCTCCCGCGCATGCGGAGAACGCGGACGGCCGTGAAGGGCTGCAGGTTTACGGCTTGATCTCGAAATCGGTGCTGTCTTCAGACTGGCTGGTGGAGGCGGGAGTTGCGCCGAGTGAGTCGAGGAGGATTCGGAGGTATGAGAGGGGGGAGGCCTCCATGCGGGACGTGAGCCGCTGTCGCTCAGCGTTCATTTTGTGGAGCTGTTCGACTGCGGCCACGCGATCCGTGACCTCCTCCATGAACTCCGTGACCGCCGTGACGTTGGCGTCGGCGTCGAGCGTCGGAAAGGCCGAAATGGAGAAGAGCCGGGTTTCACCGTCCATCTCCATCGGAACGAGGTTGCTCTCCAGATGCCCCGATTCTACCGTCTTCAAGATCGGGCAACCCGGGCAAATACCCCGCAGTCCCAGCGACTCGTAGCATCGCTTCCCGATGATGCCCGTGAACTGGTGCTCGCGGGTGTACGAAAGCATGGCCCGGTTGAGGTGGAGCACCGTGAGATGCCGGTCCAACATGAAAATGGGATTGACCTCGCTGTCAAGCACCGAGCGGTACTTGTCGCGGCTCTTCATGACAGTCCCGAGCAGGTCTGAGGCCTCCTGGAATCGACCCTCCATCACTTGCAGCGCCTCCTCGAGCTCCTCAACCCGATCGCTCACCTTGCGGAGATCCGCGAGCTGCGCCTCGACCCCTTCTGCCTTCAAGATCGCGTCGTCCCGCTCGGTCCGCACCCCCTCGAGCTCCTGGAACAGATTGGCCGTGATGTTCTTCTCCTGCTCGAGATCGGCCTCCCTGAGGTCAAGTGAGCTCCTCGCCTGTTCCGCCTGCGCCTCTTTTGCTTCCAGCGCCGCGCGGACCCCGCGAAGCTCCGCTTCTCTCGCCTCCACTGCGTCGCGAAGATCTTGGATCTCCCTCGACAGCTCGGCGCGATGACCCGCAGTCTCATGGAGCTGGCTCTCCCTCTGGGCCAGATCCGCCCGAACGGCCGCGAGATCGCGGCTCAGCCTCTCCGCCTCCCCGGCGGCCCGCCCCTGAGCAGCAGTTTCGTTTGCAGCTAAAGCGAGCTGCTCCCGAAGCGCATTCCGCTCTAGCTCCGCCGAGTCTAGCTGCATCCGCAGCTCCTGTTCCCGCACCTGAATCTCGGAGAGGTTGCCCATCAGCGTCTCGAGCTCGTTCGAGTACTGCATATGATCGGTCGACCGCTCCTCCTGGAGTCGGTCGAGCGTCTCGCGGAGATCGGCGAGCTCGGCCTGGAGCGTCTGAACCTGGCTCCCAAGCTCGTCCCTCTCGCGCTGCAGAGCCCCCATCTCCGCCGTCAGCCGCTGCGTATCCGTCGCCGGCTCACGATGCGCGCCGGCCTGGGATTCAAGCAGCTTCACTCGATCCTCCGCCTTCACCCTGCCCTGCTGCTCGCGCGACGCCGTCTCCTGGAGGTGTTCCGCGAGCTGTTGCATCGAGGAGAGGTTCTCCTCGGCCGCCTTCAAGCTCTCTTCCAGCTCGCGCGTCCGAAGAAGGATCTGGCGGACCTCGTGCTGGTGGGCTTCCCGCTCCACGGTCAGCATGTCCTCGTCTCCACCGGAGGCTCCTGGGGACTCCGCTCGCGGCCCGCGGCCCGCGGCGAACTCGGAACAGATCAAGTGAATCAGGTTCTCTTCCTTGGCGGTCAGCTCGCCATCTCCCCGGTCCCGCAGCATCCCGAGAAAATCCATCCCTTCGACATCCTCCCGAATTGGGAAGATGGACATGATGTGATCCTTGAGAATGACGGAAGCCGGCCGTTGGCTTGCCTTCCACTTCTGGTACAGAGTCTTGAGCAGCTTGTTACCTTTGGTCCCGATGTCGAAGAACTCGCTCTTCCCGCTCAGCGCGTCGACGATGTCTTCACCTTTCACGCGGAACGAGAAAACATTCTCGAACTGGAACCCCTCCAAGTTGAGGATACCCCTCAACAGAGGGCGGTAGGATTCGAGCGTCTCTGCCTTCATGACCGTGTGTCTACGTCGCTGAGGCCAGATATTAGAACACGCGGCGAAGATTTTCAATACGAGGCCTTACCGCATCACCAAGGCTACGGCAAAGTCCCGGAAACCGCAGATTCCACAGATTGACTCGCAGATGTCGCCGATTGCTTCGCGCCGACCCGAGAGTGAGGAGCAAGTTGCTCGTCGGTTGAATGCCGGAAAAATCTGCGTAATCTGCGCGGAAATCTGCGCCATCTGCGGTTCTGCACGGCACGGCCTCGCCCGAGTCGGCGCCTCGACTTTGCCGCAGCCCTGCCGCATCACTGATCTCGGACGCATCCATTCCGCTGACCTCGTGCCTGCTGCATCGTGGCCTTTAGCCCTTAGCCTATAGCTTTTAGCGATCAGCCCCGGAGAGAGACCGCGCTGCTCTTGGCGACCGCAGACCGGCCAGAAACCATGCCCGCGATTCGCGCCGGGCGACCGCTCTTGAAAGCCGCTCCTCGTGAGCGCGTCTATCTGATCCAGACCTCGCCCCAGGCGATCTCGCAGCAGCCCGCCCCTCGCGCCTCCAGAAAGAGGCGCGTTTTGAGGGAAGGGAGGGCGTCGAGAGGTATGTCAAGTTCCTGCGAGGCTCCCGGCGGAATCGGAGTGGATTCGTAAAGCCGCGACGCGTCGCGCTTTTCGCCTGGCCCGGCAAGAAGCCGTATCGTGACGGGCGCGTCGGAGAGATTGCAGAGCTGAGTCATGAGGTGAGAGGGACCTGCCGGGAGATCCACCTTGAATGAGAAGGTCGCGGACAGCTTCATCGTGAAGGCCCGAAGTGTCGAGCCGGAGCACGCGATGGCCTCCAGATGGGCAGTCCTGGGGATGTACGACGATTGGAGACGCTCCTTCTTTTTCTGCGACTGTTCGAAGCGATACGCGCCGGCCAGCGCTGCGCCGAGCACAAGGGTGGTCAGGACTACCAGCTTCCATCTCATCGTTTCAGTGCACCGTCGGGCGCCCCGGCGGCGCGGAACGCGTCTCGGACGATCTCGAGCGCCTCTTCCTGAATTCGCTCGAGGTGCTCCCGGCCCTTGAAGCTCTCCGCGTACACCTTGAAGACATCCTCAGTGCCGGAGGGCCGGGCAGCGAACCAGCCGTTGCGCGTCGTCACCTTGAGGCCGCCGATGGCGGCACCATTGCCGGGAGCGTGCGTGAGCGCGGCGGTAATCGGCTCGCCCGCCAGGGTCGTCGCCGAGACGTGAGCGGGCGAGAGGCGGGCAAGAGCGGCCTTCTGCTGAGGCGTCGCAGCAGCGTCCATGCGTTCGTAAACAGGTTCGCCGAATCGCGCGGTCAGCTCTCGATACAACTGAGATGGATCCTTCCCGGCCCTGACCATGATCTCGGTTGCAAGCAGATCCATGATGATGCCGTCTTTATCGGTCGTCCAGACAGACCCATCCCGGCGCAGAAACGACGCTCCCGCACTCTCCTCCCCACCAAACCCGTACTCGCCCGAAATCAGTCCGTCGACAAACCACTTGAATCCGACGGGTACCTCCGAAAGCCGCCGGCCGAGATCGACAGCGACTCTGTCGATCATGCTGCTGCTGACCAGCGTCTTGCCGACCGCCGCACCTTCGGGCCAGGCAGGGCGATTCGGGAAGAGGTAGTGGATGGCGACAGCGAGGTAGTGATTGGGATTCATCAGGCCGGTCTTGGTGACGATCCCGTGCCGATCGTAGTCGGGGTCGTTCCCGAAGGCAATGTCGTAGCGATCCTTCAGCCCGATCAGCCCGGCCATGGCGTAGGGTGAGGAGCAATCCATGCGGATCTTGCCGTCCTTGTCGAGCGGCATGAACGAGAAGGCCGGATCGATCTTGCGATTGACGACGTCAAGATCGAGGCCGTAACGTTCGGCGATCACGTCCCAGAAAGCGAGACCTGCGCCGCCCAGCGGATCGACTCCGATCCTCAGCTTTCCGGCGGCGATCGCCTCCATGTCGACGACATTGGCGAGATCATCGACGTACGGCCGCACATAGTCGTGCTCGTGCGTGCCCGGGGAGTGTATCGCGCGCTGATACGCGATCCGCCGCACGGTTTGGCCTGCCGTTGGGAGAAGCTCGTTAGCGCGAGTTTCGATCGCCCGCGTTACATCCTTGTCGGCCGGACCTCCGTGCGGAGGGTTGTACTTGAATCCGCCGTTGTCGGGCGGGTTGTGCGAGGGCGTGATGACGACGCCGTCGGCAAGCCCCGCGCGCCTCCCCTGGTTGTACGTCAAGATCGCGTGCGACACCACCGGTGTCGGCGTGTATCCGAACCCCTTCTGATACATGATCTCGACACCGTCAGCAGCGAGGACCTCGATGGCCGTAACAAACGCGGCTTCCGACAGGCCATGCGTGTCCATGCCCATGAACAAGGGCCCGTCAATCCCACGAGATCGGCGGTGCTCACAAACGGCCTGCGTGATCGCCAGGATGTGATCTTCGTTGAAGCTGCCGCTCAGTGAGCTGCCACGGTGCCCAGAGGTGCCGAAGGAGACACGCTGCGCATCGTCCGTAGAGTCCGGGGTTCTTGCGAAATAGGCAGCCATCAGCCGTGGGATGTTGGTGAGCATGGATTGGGGAGCCGGCTTTCCGGCCAGCGGGTGCAGCGCCATATGTCCTCCCTTTAGGGACGAATCTACTCCCACCGGGCGACATCTGCAAAGCTCGTGGAGCGCGACCGGGGCTCTGAGCCATTCCGCCGCCGCCGAGGACTGCATAGGGTATTTTTTTCCTGGTGTGGGCAAGAGCGCCCTGCCCGGACCACGGACCGAGGCGGGCTACGGCACTGATTCTCAGCCAGCGGCTGATGGCACGCATCTTGAAATGGAAGTTGGAACGAGGTCGTCAGGAGGAAGAACATGACCATCACCGAGCTCATCGCCGCTCGTCTTTGGACGCCCCCACAACCCATCACCACCCTGCAACCGGGGACCGGCCCGGATCCGAGCTTCCGTGACTATCTCATGCAGGCGCTCACCGCCTCATTCGGCGGCGCCACCCCGCGGATCGTTCTCCAGACCGAGAACGCGCTCAACGCAGATCTCAATCCGAGTTTGCGCACTCCCGATCAGGCACAACCGGACCTCACCACGACCCAGAAGACAACCACGACGACCATCGACTGGGACAAGCTCCGCGGCATCCTCAGGAAACTCGGAACCGATCTGAAGGACCTGCTCACTCAGATCAGTGCCTCCACGGACGTCGGACAGCGTCGCGAACTGGGGGCGCAGTTCACGCAGTCGCTCGTGACCGCGCTGAACGCAGCGGGCTTCACGGCGGCCACGACCGATTCAGCCGACAAGATCCTGGTCAACGGCGTGACATTGGACGTGATCCGGAGCCTCAACTCGGCCGGCAAGGAGGTCACTCTGCAGATGCATGTCATCGACACTCTCTCCGGTTCTCCGGCGGCCCCGAGTACGCTCAAGGAGGCGCTCCAGCTGGCCGCCACCGAGCTCGAAGACCTCATCAATCAGATCAATAACGCGACGACGATTGACGAGCGCCGCGATCTGGTCAGAGAGCTCCAGTCGAAAGTCGTAGAGTACCTGAACCAGTTCGGCTTCTCAGCCTCGATCACGGACAAGCCCGATAAGATCACTGTCAACGGAGTGCTCTACGACTTTGTCCGCCACGCAAACACACTCGGCAAGGACATCGTGCTGCAGACGCTCACGCCGTAGCGGGGCTTCCCTGGCGCGGGTGTCATCCTGAGGAGCCGGTCGGAGACCGGCGACGAAGGATCCCATGCCTGTCCCCGAATCAAGGCATGAGATCCTTCGCTTCGCTCAGGATGACATTCGGGCGAACCGGCCGGAGCCGTTCCGCGCGCGTTAGACGGCGTCCGAAATACTCGAAAATGTGAACGCGCTCGCGCGAACGGCAGGGACCAGCGAGTCGCCGACGCGCACCGACCGCGACATTCCGGTGACCTTGTTGAGCACCGCCACGGGGCTCTCGTTGAAGCGGAAGTTGCGCACTGCGTGCTTGATCCGCCCCTTCTCCACCCAAAAAGTGCCGTCGCGCGTGAGCCCTGTGACAAGCATCGTCTCCGGATCCACGAAGTTCGTGTACCAGAAGCGGGTGATGAGGACGGCCTTGTCGGTGTCCTTGATGAGGTCCTCCAAGCTGCCCTTCCCCCCATCGAAGACGACGCTCCCCGGGAAGCCGGTCGGTTCTTTTCCCTGCTTTTGCGCCCAGTAGCGAGAGTAGAAGAGCTGTTTCAAGACCCCCTTCTCGATCCACGTGATCTTCTTCGCGGGCAGGCCGTCCCAGCCGAAAGGCTCACCCAGAAGGTCGGGGTGCGTGGGGTCGCTCCGCACGGTAATGTTCGATCCTGCGATCTTCTCGCCGATCTTGTTCTTGCCTCCCGGCTTGCTGAAGAAGCTCCGGCCTTCGTCCGCCGACCGTGCATCGAGGGTGAAGAAGGCGAAGCTCATCAGCTCGGCCACCGCCTGCGGCTCGAGAATCACAGGGTAGACCCCGGGGTCCAGCCTTTTCGCGTCCCGCGATTCCTCAGCCTTCCGGATCGCCCTCCCGCTTGACCCGCGATACTCGACGTCCTCGATCTTCCTCGAATCCACGCTGTCCCACCCCGAGGCCGCACCATCCGTGCTGCGCACCGTCACGCTATAAGAGGCGTTGCTGTTACGGTAGTAGCCCCAGAGACCTTTGTTGTTTCCGACGGCGGAAAAGCCGTTCGAATGATCGAAGAACCCTGCGGCCACCAGGCCCTTCTTCATGGCTGGATCGACGGCCGCCTCTGCGGCCCGAGCGCGCAGATCCGGGGTGGCCGCCGCTGTGCTCTCGAAGTACGGGTCGACATCCAGATACTTCTGCGAGGCGAGCTCGGGGACGTACTCCGGGTCTTCGGGCGCGACGCGCGCGATGTCCTCGGCCATTCTCACCGCACGCTTCAGGGCGGCATCGTCAACCTCGTTTGTCGATGCGGCGCCCTTCTTTTTCCCGAAGAAGGCGGTGATACTGATCGAGAGATCCTCCTGATCGCCGCTGGTCGTGACGGTGTTCAAGGCGAACCGTGTGTTGCCGCTCCGCCACCCGGCCAGATTCACCCGCATCTCGTCGGCGGTGCCAAACGATAGGATCTTTGAGATGATGGTACGAGCTTCAGCTTCATTCAGGATCATGCGTTTTTCCCCGTGTTGAGAATGTTCACCTTTCGGAACCTCGCCGGCGAGCAGCCGTGGCTGACCGCGTTGATCTGCCCCGGTTCGCCCTTTCCGTCGTAAAACGATCCGCCCATCTCCCAGGAGCGCTCATCACAGATCGCATCGCAGGCATTCCAGAACTCCTGCGAGTTGGCCTGGTAGGCAACATCTCTGAGCATACCCGTGATCTTGCCTTTCTTGATCTCGAAAAACGCCTGCCCGCCAAATTGGAAATTGTACCGTTGCTGGTCGATCGACCAGCTCCCATCGCCCACGATGTAGATGCCGTCGTCTGTATCGGCGATCAGCTGCTCGAGAGTCAGCGGCTTCTTGCCGGGCTCCAGGTGGATATTCGGCATGCGCTGGAAGGGGACAGAAGCCCAACTATCCGCGTAGCTGCAGCCGTAGGAGCGATCGGCGGGTGGCAGGCCGCCAGCTTTGCGAGCTGCCTGGTATTCGGGCCAGCTCACCTGCTCGAGTGTGGTCTGATAGTCGACGAAGACCCCGTCTTTGACAAGATGCCATTCGGATGTTTTGACGCCATCGTCGTCGTATCCGCATGAGGCGAGCCCGGAGCGGATGGTCTTGTCGGCTTTGATGTTGACGATGGGGGAGCCGAGTTTGAGCTTGCCGAGCTTGTCGGTGGTGAGGAAGCTGGTGCCGGCGTAGTTGGCCTCATACCCGAGTGCGCGATCCAGCTCGGTGGGGTGGCCGACCGACTCGTGGATCGTCAGCCACAGGTTGGTGGGATGGAGAACGATGTCCTTCTTGCCGGGCTCGACACTCTTGGCCGTGAGCTTCTGTACGGCCTCCTCGGCCATCTTCGACGCCAGCCCGATGAGATCGGCCCGCTCAACAAACTCGTATCCCAGCCCCATGGGCGGCACGTCCACCGTCCGGGTCTCGAATTCAGCACCACTCTCGTCCAGGGCGGTTACCGTGAACGAAGGCCATGAACGGTAGATGTTCTGTTCGAGAAGAGATCCGGCTGTGGAGGCGAAGAACTTCTCTTCATTGAGAAACCGCATGGAAGACATGCAGAACTTCGCCCCCTTCACCTTGAGCGCCTCGGCGTTCACACGCAGCAGCAGATCGATCTTCCGCTCGATCGGAATCTTGAATGGATCTTTCTCGATCGGGCTCTGCCAGTGGTCAATCTGCTTCTGAACGGGCGGCAGCTCGACCCGCTTCCGCAGGACCGTCTTGTTCGCGCGAGCAATCGCCATGGCGCGGCGGGTGACGTCGGCCACGTTCTCCGCCGTCACGCGATGCGAGGCTGCAAAGCCCCAGGTCCCATCCACAAGCACACGCACGCCGAAGCCGTAGCTCTCACTGTTTTCCACCCATTGAACCCGCTCCTCCCGCGTCCAGATATCCTGGCTGCGGTGGCGCGAGATCCGGATATCAGCGTAGGTGGCGCCGCCGGAATCGGCGGCATTCAACGCGATGTCAGTCAGCTCCTTCATCTGTTCCCCCCCGCCGGTTCGATCCCCAACACAAACCGTTCGCGCCATTTCTCCGGCATCCGGTAGTGGACGATGTCCTCCGCCATCTCCTCGAATGGCACCCCGGCGTAGTGAGCACGCCCGTCCGAGCTGCGACGGAAGGGCCCGCCGTGGAATACGTACGCGATCTCTCCGACGCGGCCTTGGTGGGACACACTACCCCAGGCGAATGGTCCTTGGGGCACCAAAGCCACCGAGACAATGGCCAGCGAACTGGCCTTCACGAACTCTCGTCGTTCCATATTTCAGTATTCCCTCCTCCGGAATTGTGCACGGTTCGAAATCAAGAAAGTCGGCCACACACCAATTGGACGAAATCCTAGCGTAACCGTTGACAGCACCTCCTCAACATACCTCCTGACCAATCGATTTCGTCCATAATATTCCTGCGGATCGCTCCGACTTGATGACGGCCCAGATCGGCGGTAGTGCACAGCTACGGCAAAGTCCCGGAAACCGCAGATTTCACAGATTGACTCGCAGATGTCGCCGATTGCCTCGCGCCGACCCGAGAGTGAGGTGCAAGTTGCTCGTCGGTTGAATGCTGGAAGAATCTGCGTAATCTGCTCGGAAATCTGCGCCATCTGCGGTTTCGCACGGAACGGCCTCGCCCGAGTTGGCGCCTCGACTTTGCCGCAGTCCTGGGCGGTAGTGCTTGTCGTTTGACTTTTGCCGTCCCGGAGGAGTAAACCGAATGGTGCATCCCGGGAACTAATCGATTATGAGTCAGATATTGCGGGAGCACAGGGTGGGCTGCAGCGAAGACCCTGGCGGGAGGGCGCCGGGGACCGCGCGGGCCGAGTGTGCTCGCATCGGGCACAACCCGCCGGAGCAGACGATTCTGGTCGTGGATGATGACGAGATGGTCCGCGAGTTCGTGCGGTGCGCGTTGGGCTCGCGTGGGTACCCCACTCTCATGGCGAAGGACGGGGTCGACGCCCTCGAGGTGTACAGCGCCTGTGCCGATCAGATTGCCCTGGTCCTGCTCGACATGCTGATGCCGCGGATGACAGGGATGGAGCTCATCGAGCACCTCAAAAAACTGAACTCTCATGTTCGGGTGCTCGCCATGAGCGGCTACCTTCCCCCCGGGCACGAGGCGCTGGCCGGCGATTCCTGCCTCGTGGGCTTTCTCCCGAAGCCGTTTTCGTTCGAGAAGCTCCTCGCGCACATCACTGAAGCGATGACAGCGAAGGAGCGAGTAAACGGCCATGGGCGAATAGAGTCGATACGCGATTCGCGCCAGGTTTCCGAGAGTTGATCCATAGCCGTGCCCTCGACCGAGCCCGCTGCCAGGGCGCACGCCCGCCTCAGTCGGGCTTCCGCGATTCGTCCTCGATCCGGGCACTCTCGAGAATCAGCTCCCTCGCCGGCTGCGCCACGCGGTTCATCGGCGGAACCTCGTCGACATACTCCGAGACGGAAAAGCTGGCGTTCTCCCAAAGCAGAAGCTGGTAGAATCGCCGCACATCGAAATCTCCGTTGATGTTGATCCCCTCGACCCTGCCCTCTTTCAGATAAACCTTGGCCGTGTCGGAATCCCGGCCGAGCGTCACCGTGGCGCTCCTCTTGTTGAGCTCCAGGATCTGGATAATGTCAATGAGGCTGAGATGGCCCAGCTGCCCACCGATTTCGCTCCGGCCCCCTGGGATCGTTTCGCCTCTGTGCCTCTGTCTCTCCAAGCACCGTTGGATTCGCAGCACCAACTCTTCTGAGTCGAACGGCTTCGAGATGTAGTCGTCGGCGCCCATCTTCAGACCACGCACGCGGTTGGGCGGAGAGGAAAGGCCGGTCAGAAATATGAAAGGTACGGAGCCGGCCGTCGGATGCAGCCGGACCTGTTTGAACAGCTCCCAGCCGTCCATCTCGGGCATCTGAACGTCTGAGATGATCAGATCGGGCGTTTCGGTCTCGAGCAGGCCCAGTGCATCGCTCCCGCACTCGGCCGTCATCACCTCGTACTTCTGCTTCCGCAGGAGCAGCGCAAGCATTTCGAGGATCCCAGGCTGGTCGTCAACCACGAGGACTTTTGTAGGAGCGGAACTAGCCACCGCGCGCCTCCCGGAACGCCATCCCCGCCCATCCGATGCCTGCAGCGGTGCTCATCTGCGTTCCTTGCCTCTGTGAAATCCTGACCCAGATGCAGATTTTATCCCAAACCAGAGGGGGCGCACCAGCGCCATGAAGCCGCCGATCGGAGATTGCGGCGCGTGGTCGCGCGACGCGTTCAGTGAGCATCGCGCGACCGGGCCGGGACGAAGCGGTCAGCCCGCTCGCCGTTACCGCCCGGTGAACGCCGGCTTGCGCTTTTCGACGAACGCTCGCGTGCCTTCCTTCTGATCCTCGGTGGTGAAGCAGAGTGCGAACAGATGCGCCTCGTAGAGCAGGCCCTGCTCGAGCGTCATCGCAGCCCCGCGGTGCACCGATTCGATGATGCGGCGCGCCGCCACAGGCGCGTTGGCGCTGATGGAGGCCGCGAGCTTTTCGGCCGCCCCCATCAGCTCAACCTGCGGCACCACCCGATTGACCAGACCGATCCTGAGCGCTTCGGCCGCATCGATCTGATCTCCGGTCAGCAGCAATTCCAGGGCGCGCCCCTCGCCGACCAACCGTGGGAACCTCTGCGTCCCCCCGAATCCCGGCATGATCCCCAGCTTGATCTCGGGTTGTCCGAACTTCGCGTTTTCAGAGCAAATCCGGAAGGTGCAGGCACACGCCAGCTCACACCCTCCCCCCAACGCGAAACCGTTGACTGCGGCGATGAAGGGGACACCCAGGGTCTCGATCGTGTCGCAGAGTCTCTTGCCCCGGAGTGCAAGCTGCTCGGCCTCCGCCGGGGTCATCTGCGCCAGCTCCTTGATGTCCGCTCCCGCCACGAAAGCCTTCGGTCCGCTGCCGGTCACGATCACCGCCCGCACGCTGCCGTCATTCCTGATCGACTCACAACATGCCTGCAGCTCGACCATCACGGTCGAGTTGATCGCGTTGAGCGCCTCGGGGCGGTTGATCGTGATCGTGCAGAGGTGTTCTTTCTTTTCTACTACAATGGTAGAGTACTGCATGGCGCTCACCTATGCCTTCTTCGCGTAGTCGTAGAACCCTCGTCCCGATTTCTTGCCGAAACGGCCGGCGAGGACCATTCTCTTGAGCAGCGGAGGCGGGGCAAAGCGCTTCTCCTTGAACGCATCGAACATGATGTTGGCGATGTAGTAGGTCGTGTCGATTCCGACGTAGTCGAGCAGGGTGAAGGGCCCCATCGGGTAGCCGCAGCCGAGCTGCATCCCGCGGTCGATATCTTCGACTGTCCCCACACCCTCTTCGAGCGCGCGGACGGCATCGAGCAGGTAGGGGACGAGCAGGCGGTTGACGATAAAGCCCGGCGTGTCCTGAGCAACGATGGCGGTCTTGCTGAGCGTTGCGGCGAAATCGGAGGCCTGCTTGAAAACCTCGTCGTCGACCGTGATGGGCCTCACCAGCTCGACCAGCTTCATGATCGGCACCGGGTTGAAGAAGTGCATGCCGGCGAAACGCGTGGGCCGCCCGCTGAGCACGGCCATTTCGGTGATCGAGAGCGACGAGGTGTTGCTGCAGAAGATGGTCGACGCGGGGCAGACCCGGTTGAGATGCGCATAGGTCTCTCCCTTGATCGTCAGATCCTCGGTGATCGCTTCGATCACGATATCCCTGTCGGCGAAATCATCCAGGGAAGTCGTGCCTCGGAGCCTGCCGAGTGTTGCCGCGCGGTCGCTCTCAGACATCTTCCCCTTCTCGACACTCTTGCCGAGAAAGTTCTTGATCGATCCGAGTCCCTTCTGGAGAAACTCGTCGTTCACCTCGCGCACGATCGTATCGTATCCCGATTGGGCGCAAACCTGGGCGATGCCGGATCCCATCAGGCCGCAGCCGACGACGCCAACCTTCTTAATCATGATTTGGGATTCCTCCTTAGATTGGGTTCTTTTGTTGGGGAGTTTCAAGTTCCAAGTTCAAAGTTCCAA
>JACPPM010000262.1 GCA_016191015.1 Acidobacteriota bacterium
CAAGGCCCGGCTCCAGAACAACTTCATCGCAGCAGCTTGCAACATTAAGCGCTGCTGGCGGCGAATATGTTGGGAAGTTCGGCAAGCCGCCAAGCGGGATCGAATGGAAACGCCCGCGGTGGCGCTGGCGTAGGAAATGAACAGCTATGAGCCCGTGAGAAGGTCAGAGTCGATGCCCAACGACCCACTCGAAAGATTCCTGGCCATTGAACCGGGTGATTCCGCGAAACCGTGCTACGCAGCCAGTCGCGAATGCCGTTGGCAAGATGCCCGTCGGCACCGTGAATGGACCTGCGTGGCGCTCCGAAACCCGGGGGGTTGCAGCGCAATCAATAGTGAAGAACTGGCTCAATTGACCGGCCCGGACGAGGTGCGGGAGCGGGCCTGGACGTATTGGCGTGAGCACCCAGAGCACGGGTTGATGGCGTGGTGGAGCTTATCTCAGGTTACATCGGAGGGACGAAGGAGAATCCGGCATACGAGGGGGTGTCGTCGGGATCGACCGGACATCGGGAGTCGATCGAGGTCATCTACGATCCCTCCAAGATCATCGAGTGCTGCCCTTGGTCAAACCACCCCAAGAAAGCTATCCACGTAATCGCCTGCTGTGGTATACGGGAGGCCATGAGGTGGCGGTATCGTGGCTGGTCCAGGAGGGCTCCACGCCTCAAGGTGGCCAAGCTGTCGCGAAAGGCCCTGGAGCGGCTCCAGGGGCAGGCGGTGAAGTTTGTTGAGGAGTCTTCCGTGCTTTCTGATCTGCTCGAAGATGTCCAGCTTGCTCGGGGCCGCCTCTATTTCCGGCGTGATGCCGAGAACCTGATGGCTCGGATTACGCCGCTCGGCCCTCGGTCCGTGCAGCTCGATGCTCCCCACAGGAATTCCTGGACGGAGAGGAGGCGCGGCCAGCTTGCGACCGTGCTGAAGGCCCTGGAGGGTGACACGGAGGGGACATTCCACGGGCTCGGGTCCCTCACCATGACACATCGTGGCGACACGCCAGCGGCGCAAGTCGTCCTTCATCGGGAGCTCGGGATTCCACTTCGCGTTCTCACCGAGCCAAGGTACTGGTACTCGATGCACCGCAAGCCGGTCATTGCCGAGATCAATGACCAGAAGGATCGCGTGCTCGTCCGCTTTGTCGCTGCTGGTTTGATGGGCTCCTTCCATGGGACATGCCTCTATGCCCTTCGTGAAGGCGGGTGGGGATGCTACAGGGTCAAGCCGAGCGCCTCAGAAAACATCTCATCTGCCGAGGAGTGGCTCACCAAGCACGACTGGGAGGACTGGGGTTGACCACTTCAAGGAAGGAAGTGCTGAGGTGCCATCCGGTGACGCACAGCGAGTCTGGTTTCCCGAGTTGATCGGGACCCTCAAGTCATCTTGGTCGGAGTCAATGACCTGGGGAGAGCTTGCCGACCTCTGCAGTCGCCTGACAGAAGAGAGAGAGGAGCTCCGGCGATCACGAGGGATCAGACCTCCCTTGATCAGATGCCCGAAGTGCGGGGCTGAATCGCGCTCAGACATCTCCGGTTTATCGATCAGGTCGGCGCTCTTCGCGCTCAGGAAGGCAGGCGTCTTCACCGAGGCGGACCTCAAGCACCATGATTTGGATTGGAAGAAATACCAGGCGTCACATCACCTCGATCCGTATGGCAAGAAGATCCCGGCTAGCCGTGGTGCGGATCGGAGCGGATCCGCCAAGCTGCGCTGCATTGAGGTCGGGTGCCCAGGAGTGCCCGCCAGAAGCGAGGCTCACAAATGAGCGAGCGACCCAAGACAATCCGCTCGGCAATACGGAAATCCAAGTCCTGGCGGGAGGCGGAGTTCGAATACGAGTCTATGTGCGCCATTTCACTGTTCCCCATGATGGGCGAGAGGCTGACGGCCGAGGACAAGATCGACCAGCTCAAGGCCCTTGCGCGGCTTTGCCCACGCTTCTACCCCGCCGTTCTGGAATTGGGCCTGCATCGGCTGGCCCGCGGCGAGGGCCGGAGCGCTGAGCGGCAGGTAAGAAAGGGGATCGACCTGATGATGGAGCTCGCCGAGCCCAAGCACCTCGCAGAGGAGATCTCCGCGACGATCGACAACCTTGAAAAGCTCTGGCGCTATGACCTCTGCCGGCAGGTCCTTGAACCCATGGTCAAGCGCGGGCCCAATGACGCGGAGCTTCGGGACAGCCTGGCCTGCGCGCTGGCGCAGCTCGGGGAGCACGAGGCCGCTGTGGCCCAGATCGGCAAGGCCCTGGAGATCTCCCCGGAAAATCCCTTCCTCCTATCGAACCGCGGCTGGATCCTGCTGATGGCAGGCCGGTTGGAGGAGGCCGGCAAGAGTTTGCGCGGGGCTCTACGTGTCAGCCCCGACCATGCTGCAGCAAGGGGTAACCTCAATTGCTACCGCTACCTGCTCAAGCACGGGTGCACCTATCTGGACTTTCTGCTCCGCCCGGCCAACCGGAAGCGGATCGACCAACTGAGCAGTGAAGAGAGGTGGGATAAATCAGACGAGCTCAGCCATGACATCAACTCGACCCGCATGGAGGCCTTTGCACTGTCGCTCTTGAGGAGGGGGGGACGATCCAGGGCCAATATCCACGACCGGCTTTCGACTCTGACGAACTTCTTCAGCTTCGTCCGGAAGCTGGCCCTCGGACTTTTCCCTCTGGACGAGGACGTCCGTTATGTCGAAGATCACCTCGAGCCTATCCTGCACAAGTTCATCCTCGAGTTCGGCGACGCGGATAGTGAGATCCTCGAGTCGATCACCGACGCGACCTGTGCGTACTACGAGTTCCTCGAGAGCCGCGGGCTCGTCTCAGCCTCAGACTTGATTTCCTTCCGTACTCGGATCCGGGAGACGATACCAGGAATCATAGAGAAGTCCGAAAGGTACAAAGCGGTTCGCAGTGATCCAGCGCTCGATGAGAACGCAAAGGAGGATGTCCGAGCACAGCTCTTTGAAGCGGATCACTTGTGGCCATGCCTATGATCCCCCTGGCGTGCCGGCGAACAAGGTCGAGGCGGTTGCTGCACTGGTCCCCCACGAAGAGATGCCTCGACGGTGTGGCAGGGGGGACTACTCTTGTAAGCTCTTCGTGCGTGCTCCACGCCGCCGGTGGGCGTGATTGCCAGAGGAAGCCTGTGATCTCCGGCTGCAGTAACGCTCGCCGTTAGAGACCTGAAGGCAGAGGCACCTCGCGACGCGCATCTCGCCGCGGTTCTTCGGCTGCTCGCCGAGCGCCTCCAACCGGCGCCGACTGATGGCTACGAACTCAACTCGCGGTGCGGCTCATGAGACGAACCGGTGATGCAGCATGCAAAATCAAAAACTAACGACACGGCCCCCATCGATCTCAGAGGTTCAGGGCGAACCGGATCGCGTGAGCAACATCGACCATTCTCCCAGATGGGAGGGTGGCGATCACAGAGCCGAGTTTGCCCTTCGAAACCGTTTGCAGGTGATCGCAGTTGACGGCGCAGTCCCGCGCCATTCCATCCTGCGGAGAGAGGAGCACCTCCGAGGGGATATCTCTGACGATCGACGTGATCGGAGCCACAGTGACTTCGCCGAGATACTGCAACACCGAATCGCGAGTAATGATCAATACAGGGCGCCGCTCCTGAATCCGCGCGTAAGGCGCGCGGATTCAGGAATTAAAAATGCAAAATTAAAAATGCAAAAGCGGGGAACGCTTGAGTGACGGGCCTCGCGCAGATGCAGGGCTCGTCGTGGCCCCGAAGGGGTCGATGTTTCTTTCTGTCAAGAGATGCTTGACCTTGTTGACTGGTGTGTGGGAGGGCTTTCTTAGGCGACCCGAGCACGCTGCGCCCCGCGATTGACCGAGCAGTGTCCGGTTTTTTAATTTTGAATTTTGAATTGCCCAACCCCGCTGCTTATCCGCGGATTTGGGTCGCTTGTCAGGTGCGGCGAACTTGTACCACCTGATCTCGCCGCGTTTCATTCATCAACCCATGCATGCTCACCTTCCCAGATCTCGAATTCGTCTCGGCCGACAGGGCGCTTCTCGTCTCCTTTGCGATGAAGCTCTTCAAGTCGAGCCGCCGTCTGTTTCGCGATCGCCTCCCGCAGCGCCATGCGCGTGAATTCCGAGCGCGTCGTTCGGAGCTGCCTCGTGATGCGGTCGACTGTTGCGACGAGATCCTCATCAAGGGTCATCTGCACCGTTCTCATGGTCTCTCCAGATGAATAGCTATTCTGGAAGCTATTCCTATCAACATCGATGCCAATGTCAACCGAGGCTATCGGAATGGGTGTACTTCCCAACGACCTTCTCGATGATGCCGCGCGATGCGGGACGACAGCAAGCCTGCAGTCAAATCATCGTCGTGGAGTCTACGTGGAGCTATGAAGAATGGGGCAGGGAGGTCGGGAAGAAGAGGATGGTGCCTGTCCTCTCGGCGCGACGCGCAGCCCGATCGAACTCAGCGCGGGAAGCGCCCGGCCCGCTCGAGTTCCTCTGCGGATGCGCGGATCGCCGCCTCGATCGCCTCTATGTCGCTGTCCGAATGCGCGGTCGAGAGGAAGCAGTTGCGGCCTTGCCAGACGTAGACGCCCTTGTCGAGCAGGTGGTAGTTGAAGAGCTCGTGATCCGGCATGCGGTCCATCCTGAAGAGAGAGCCGAAACTGGCGATGCGGATCGGCCAGCTCCCCTCCTTGAAGAGAGCGGCGATGCGCGACACGAACGCCTCGGTGCGGCGATTCAAGGCCTTCTGGAGGTTCTGACCCCTCTCTCTTCGGGTGAAGAAGAACGGGGCGCGCGGCGGCCATGGAGAGGGGATGGTGGCAGAAGGTTCCAGACACGAAGGAGTTCTTCTTCGCGGGATACGATTCGTCGCCGTATTGCCACATCCCTCCGTCCGCCGCGTCGAGAAAATCGGCGCGACCGGCCACGATCCCGATCGGCAGCCCGCGGCCGATGATCTTGCCGTAGGTCACGAAGTCGGCGCGCACGTCGAACCATGCATGGGCCCCGCCCGGATGGATGGGGAAGCCGGTGATGACTTCGTCGAAGATGAGCGCGGTTCCGGAGCTATGGGAAAATGGTTTCCGCTTACTGAGGCTGAGATGAGGGAATCCGAAGGGGAAAGGGAAGGGCCGGGCCGGCGCTTTCCCCGTCGGAGGGCTGTCCGGTCAGGTGGCCACCCCGTTTCCATGGCAAGGATGGTACCAGGAGTCCAGATTGCGGTCCGTACGAAGATCGTGCGGACGGGGAGGAGAGCGGCACCGAGCGCGCAGACAGAGTCCGCCCGCCGTGGGGCCGCAAGGTTGAAAATATAGTAGTATTCGCATGCGGTGCTGTTGGGTTCCTCGGAAAGGGGCAGCGGCGGCGGTCGAGCGGGCAGGGGCAAGACCGCGAAGCGCCACCTCCTGTGGTCGAGGATGGCCGCTACGACTTGAGCCTGATCTTTCGCGTCGATGCATGCGATGATCTTCATCTGACCACCGCATTTCCCGCAGAGCAGCGGGGTCGTTTCCCACACTCTCTGAATGATGCGGGCCCAGGAGCGGCGGCGGGCATCGCGCCAATCACTCGTGGAGATGGGCTCGGAGCGGTCAAGTGAGGTGCACGGCGACTCCGTGGCGCCCGCGATTTCACAGCCCATGTGCTTGTTGCTGTAGGCGCCCCGGTGCGGGATGTTGCTTCGGACAGGTGCCATCCACTCGAGGTAATCGAAAGTCCTCGATTCACGCTCAAAGAGCCCAAGGGTATCCTTGCCCGGGACAATCCCTTTCGCGAAAAAGCGCACCACCGGACCCTCCTCCAGCACAAGCCGGCTGGCTGCCACCGGCGGCCGCATGATGTAGAGTCCCACCGTGACCGTCTCTGCCAGGCTCGGGATGGGGGGAGCCGACGTACGCATCGAAGCCGCTGTGACGCCGGCACATCACCTTGTCGACAAGATCCTGGCTGATGAGACCGCCGCCGCGGAGCACCGAGAAAAACCCGGCCGCGAACGGCTCCCTGATCGGGGGCGAATCAAACGCCGGGCACTCGATGAAAGATCCGTCTGCGCGAAACCCCCCGCATGGCACAATTCCGTGGAGGACCGGAAGACTGGCGGCTTCCTTACGTGACATTCGGCATCACGATTCTCGGGGTTCTGACGTTCCCGTTCGGAGGTTTCGTGTTGATCATCGTGGCGTGGTTTCTGGCGCGCGCCTCGATCGATCTCATCGAGAACGAAGGCGGCCAGGGCGGGGCCAAGCGATGGCTGGCCTATCCAGCGCTCGCGATCAGCGGCGCTACGCTGTCGGTTCTGATTCCGGCCGGTCCGGCGTTCATTCTCGTGGCCTGGGGCATTGGCGAGGACCAGCACTTCGCCACACTCCGGGGGATCGAGCCGAGCGCGCTGAGGCCGTTCGAGTCCTTCCGTCTCCGGTGGGCGTTCGGCATCGGCTGCTTCGGGGCATGGTGGCTGGTTCTCTCGGGGTTGATGGCGGTGCTGCTGCGTCCGCTGCGCTGGGTGTTTCGCCCGTTCTTTGACGCGATGCAGTGGAAACACGCCCTCTGGCTGACGCCTGTCGGGGCGGCCGCCAGCCTCTGCGCATTGCTCCTTCTGATGTGAGGCGGGCGATGCTGCAGATTTCAGGGCTCTCGAAACCCTATCTCGGCGTCTCCGCGGTCCCCCTCCTGGATCATCTTGCCGTCTTGAAGGGGCTGCTTGACCCCCGGGAGCGGGCGGAACAGGTCGAAGCGCTGCTCCAATTGACGAATCTCTCCGCGGTCCGATGGCGTCCGGTGAGCACGTACTCGGGCGGAATGAAGCAGCGATTCGGAATCGCGCAGGCGCTGCTCGGCCGTCCGCGCCTGATCGTCGTCGACGAGCCGACCGCCGGTCTCGACCCGGGGGAGCGCAACCGCTTCCACAACGTGCTGAGCGAGATCGCCGAGAACGTGGTGGTCATTCTCTCGACCCACATCGTCGTCGACGTGAGCGACCTCTGTTCGAGAATGGCGGTGCTGATCAATGGGCGGATCGAGCTCCAAGGCAGCCCGTCCGCACGGATCGACCGGCTGCGCGGACGGGTGTGGCGGAAGACGGTTCCGAAGAGCGCCGTTGCCGGCTATCGAGCCGGCCACTCGGTCATTTCGACGCGCCTCTTCGCCGGCGAGACTCGCATTCATGTCCTTGCCGACGACCGGCCCGACGCGGGGTTCGATGCGATCGACCCGGACCTCGAAGACGTCTACTTCGCCGCTCTCACGTCCGACCGCGGCGGCACGGAAGCCCGGTCGTGTTGAGGGAGGTCGTTCGATTCGAGTGGTACGTGCAGACCCGCCAGCTCGCATATCACGCCGGCGCCGCCATCTTCTTCCTGCTTGGTTTCCTGCTCACGGCGAGCGGATTTGGAGCTCAGAACGCGCACATCAACTCCCCGTACCTACGGGGCGGCTGGGTGGGCTCGCGCGTTTTCGAAATAAAGCCTGAGCCACAGGGCGTAGCCAAGGTCCTCCGACCAATAGAACCGCCGGACGTGCGCACTCAAGTCGTTATGGTACATGAGTGGTGGGCTCGTGCGAATAGAGGCAACACCGTCGTCGGCGAGGACTTTGAGCAGAGCGACTGTTTGAGACGCGGAAGGCGTCGGATCCGTTCCCGTCTCGTACTGTGCGATCAAGCGGCAGGCGGCGACCCATGGCTGTTGTCCCGCCACGGATGTTTGCAGACGGGACCGCGGGAGAACGAGGGGGTATCCGGCCGTGAGGAGATCAGCCTGCCGCAAGATGGGAACCAGGGGAGTTTTCTGGTAATAGACCCAGAGGGAGTTCCTCGCGATCGCACCCCGCAGCGCGGTGTAGAGGGAGCGCGCCGCTGGAGGATCCGACTTCGACAGGAACATGAGTAGATGCATCTGGATTGCGATGTCGGGCGGGTTCGGGTCCGTGCCAGGGTCGACGCCGATGAGCTGTTCGCGTGGGGCGAGCCACGTCCGGTAAAGGCCTTCGTCGGTGCGGTAGGATTTGAGGATTTCAAGCACACCGGGCAGCAGGTCTTCCTTGCCGCCTGTGATCCTCCATACGAGGGACGTGTCGTCGCTGTCCGGCGTGATGAGAGCTCGGGGAGCAGGGGTGCCGGGTGAATCTGGGCGGCCAAGGTACCTGACCAGACCATTGGCTTCGATCTGGCCGGCGAGGTAAGCGCGCGCTTGCTTGAGGCTTCCATCAAGGCCTGCATCAGCCGCCACGGGGTCGAGGATATCGACCAACATGGAAGTAAGGAACGTGTTCATCTCCACCAGCGGATGGTCGAAAGTTGTGGACTGAGTATGAGACGTGAGCCAATAGCCGGCAGGCTGCTGATCCTCGCGAAGTCGCGTCTCTACGTGGCGGGCCGTGTCGGCGAGAGCCTTTTCTGTGCTGGATGAGGCATCGGGCAGTGCTGGGAGATCGTCATCTCCCCCGCGCCCATCTGGCGCCTGGAAGAGCTGGATACCTGAAAGCTGCTTCACGCGATATCCCGCATCGCGCAGGACATTTTCGATCTCTCGATACCATGGATTCCCAGGAAACACCGCTACCAGGCTCAGGGGGTACCCTCTGATTGCCCTTTCGAAGTCGAGGCCCACGCCGTCTGTACGGGCTGTGCCGGAAACATAGTCGGAGAGAGCCAGGCGCGCTTGCAGATCACGCGTGTCAACGTGCTCCATGAAGACGTTCAGCAGACCCTGGACGTAGACCTTGCGTGACACCAGCGGCCTCGGATGCCCGCGGAATGTCGGAATCCAGGTCGACACCTCTTCTGGCGCCAGCACTGTGTCGGCAGGCCTGCTCATCGCCACGATGGTCTTCGCGAAGCGATACGGCGCCTCCTGGACCTTCAGCATCAGAGGTGCCTTGGCGATGCTCGTTGCGCCCTCGGGATGCACGACGGATCGCAAGGAGATCAGGATCAGCGCGAGCACCAGCAGGCCCGGCAGCCGGTCCACCAGCCGCCTCGCTGTCAGCAGTCGCCTCGTGGATTCACAGATCGCAACGCTTGCGAAAACCGGCAGGGGGATCGTCCAGAACAGCCGCCACAGCAGGTGGCTGCCTGTCACATATGGCATGAGCAGCTCGTCCCACAGAGGGCTGAGGCAGAGCGTGGTGAACAGCAGCGAGTATCCGAGCAGCCAGCGCTGCAGCCAGCCGGAGCGCACCAGGGCCCAGGCGCCGAGCAGAGCGAACATCCATAGCCAGACCGCTCCCGATCTGCCCAGGAAGTCGAACGTCGTCGCTTCCACCGGGCACGACATTCCAACTCCGGCAGTGTTCAGGCCGCTCCTTCGCATTGCGAGTGCTACCAGCAGCACCATCAGCATGGGGTAGGCCGACGTGGTCACGCCGGCAAGAAGCCGGCGGGTAGAGCACCGGTCGGGTTGCGAGCAGGCGAGCATGCTGAATGCAGCAACCAGCGGCGCGGCATAGAGGGCGTTCGCCGTAAGGCCAATGGCGGCCACCTGCCCGGCCGCAAGTATGATCCAGTTCCTCCTGTCAGGGGTGCGAAAGAACTCTATGGCGTAGGCAATGATCAACGGCACAGCGAACAGCACGAACCATGACTTGCCTTGGAAGATCCGGACATAAGCAAAGTTGCCGTAGATGCAGTGGGTGTTGCGCACCGCCAGCAGCAGGACCACGCACACCATCGTCGCCCATGCCCAGATATCCGGAATGAGCGTTCGAAAGAGCCGTGCCAGCGCGAAGACTGATAGGGGCACCGCAGCAAGGGGCAACCACAGGTGCGCAATCTCGATGGGGGATCGGCCGGTCACGCGCGCAAGCAAGGCCACCAGCAGCTCAAAGCTGTGAACGCGGTATGTTGGAAGGTAGTTACCGCCGCTAATGCCGTGCAACGTATCGGAGGCGAAAATCGGCTGGTCGGGAGCGTCCAGCACCGACACGGCCATGTTGAGATAGAGCGAGTCGTCGGGGTCCGGGCGACAGACAAGAAGCACTGCCATCAGGGCCAAGATAAGCGTTGCAGCGAGCAACGCATAGTCTGACCATGCTTGCGAAACGGCGGCGCGGAGCGACGGCATGTGTGTGCGATCAGTCTTCGGCCGGAATCGCATTGCCAGCAGAAACACAACGGCTCCGATCCAGGCATACGGAAACATGTCGAGCTCGACAAGAGCCGCGGTAAGAGCAATCGCAATGGCGCATACGGAAAAGCAGGTCCATCCTGGGACGGCGATCAGCAATACACTCGCCGGAATTTCGGCTCCCAGCGCCGCGCGCCATACCGGGACGAACCACAACATGGCGGCGATGACGACAAGCGGGGAAAGGTGGAAGAGCCAGGTGAATCCCGTCCCTGACCAAACGATGACATGTGCCACGATGGTCCATACGGCGAACAAGATGATGAATCCATCGGTGGTGTTCCTGATGAGGACGTCGACGACGGCAGCCGTGGTTGTTGGCTGCTGTCGGTTGCCTTCCTCCGATCGCTTTCTCTCGTCGTTCATGTGAGGGCCACTAGCCAGTATCCGCCAAGACAGAGGTAGGTGAGGCGGTAAACGGTCTGGAACCTCACTACGGTGGCGCTGTCGAAGGACCGCCTGAGGGGACCACGCGAGGCATATAGGACCACCGGTATGGAAAGCGCCGCAACCATGAACGCACGGGGCGCGAGTCCCAGGCTCGCAATCAAGACGGCGTACAGCGGCAGAAGCACGAACAGCGCGAGGCTTGCAACGAACGTCGGACGGCGGCCGAATCGGCTTGCATTGGTCAGCACCCCGGTATCAGTATCTCCCTCGTAATCGCGCACCTCGTGGACAAGGTGCCCCGCCATGAACACTGCGGCGAAGAACGTCCCGATCATGATCCCGTGCAGAAACGGGCCGGCCCCCAGGGAGTAGCCGACCATGAAATGCAGCAGGCCCCCGAACAGGTGGGTGAGAGATGAGATCACGGGCCTCTCCTTGAACCGGAACAGGGGCGCAGAGTAAACGATGCCGGCCAGGAACACGCCCACCGCGTAGAGGGCGGACCAGACATTGAGCTCGGCAATCAAGAGAATCCCGCCAATGCCAGTCAACGCCGCTATGGAGCCAAGCCGACGCCTACCGAGTCGCTGCAACCGGATCGCCCTGGGCTGTTTCTGCAGTACCTCGCGGTCATGCCGGAGGTCCGCAATGTCATTCAGGAGAAAAACGCCGCTGGTCAGGAGAAACGAGCCCAGAAGCATCCATGCCACACTCCCCCCATGCTGTGTCCAATGGACGAGACCAAAAACCAGTCCGAAGAAAGGTGTCCCCTGCAGCAGAGCAGATTCGCCCAAGCGAAGAGTGCGAAAGGCTGACAAGAAATCGCTCTTCTGACGGTACGGGCACGTGTCCGGCGAGACTGGCACGGCGACCGTTTTCATGGTGGAACGATGTCAAGAATGTGCCGGAAATGCAAGCGCGACGACGAGGCGGATAACCAAAGCCTCCCTCTTTGTCCTCCAACTCCTAACGCGGCGGAGCCGCAACCAAACAGGCAAGACCCAGGCACGCTGCAAGACCCTTCCGAGCACCTCTCAGGAAAGCAGGAAGTTAGGAAGGCAGGAAGGGGTCTGTTCGATGCCACCTTGAGCTCCGGAGATGACTGC
>JACPPM010000263.1 GCA_016191015.1 Acidobacteriota bacterium
AGCAGTCATCTCCGGTGCTCAGGGGGGCATCGAACAGACCCCTTCCTGCCTTCCTAACTTCCTGCTTTCCTGAGAGGAGTCCGGAGCGGCCAGACCGTGGGGCGCCGCCACCCTGTTTGGTTGCGGCTGGTCCGCGTTAGGTGTTAGCCGTTAGCCCGGAAGCTGCAACGTAGTCTCGCGAACTGGATGGGGATGCGCGGGGTCGCATGCCCTGCAGCCCGGTTCATTGCGGATTCGGCGGCTCGCCAAACCCCCGGATCAGATCGGCCAATAGCTAACCGCTAATGGCTAACGGCCAACTCCCATACGGGCTCGACTGTGGGACGCCTGGGGGTCAGTTTTCGACCCGTGTCGGGATCGCGCCGAGGCGCTACGGCTTTTCCAATTTCCTGAGATCCTCGAGAATAGCGATCGCTCCTTTATAGCGCCGATCGGGGTCCTTTTCGAGGCACTTTAGCAGGATCTTGTCGCACATGATCGGAAGGTCATCCCGCAGCTTGCTCGGCAGCGTCGGTTTCTCGAACAGGTGCTGGTAGAGCACCCGCTCGGTCTGGAATGGCGGTTGTCCGATCAGGAGGTGGTAGAGGGTGGCGCCGAGTGAATAGATGTCGGTGCGGGGGTCGAGCTTCTTTCCCTGGATCTGTTCCGGGGACATGTAGTATGGGGTGCCGCTGACCGCGCCCGTATCTGTCAGGGATGACTCGTCGAGGAGTTTCGCAAGTCCGAAATCGGTGATTTTCACCTGGCCGCCCTTGGTGAGCATGATGTTGGTGGGCTTGATGTCCCGGTGGATGATCTTCTCCTTGTGCGCGTAGTCGAGCGCCTGGCAGAGGTGGCTGGTGAGGAAGATGAACTGAGGGATCGTGAGCCTTTTCCACTTCTCGATCAGCGCCATGAAATTCTGACCCTCGATGTATTCCATCGAGATGAAGAAGTTGTTCCCCATCTTGCCGACATCGAACACGGTCACGATGTTGGGATGGTTCAAGGCGGCGGCCGATCGTGCTTCCTGGAAGAACCGGTCGACGATCTTCGCGTCCGTGTGGACCGGGTGAGAGAGAATCTTGAGAGCGACGGTGCGTTTGAGGATCTTGTCCTGAGCTTTGTAGATCATCCCCATGCCGCCTTCGCCGATCTTCTCGAGCATCGTGTAGCGGTCTACGCCGTCGGGTGACGTTGTTCCCGGCGCCCCGGCGGTGGCGGTCTGTTGCTCCGCCACGCGTCGCTGCGACTCGCTCTTGGCAGTCTCCTCTTCGAGCGCCTTGATACGATCTCGCACGTCCTTGTACGAATAGTCTTCCTGGCTGATCTTCTTGAAGAGTCCGAGGGCCTCGTTTTTGCGACCTACCTTCTCCATGGCCTCAGCCATCAGGTAGTAGAGCTCCATGTTGCCGGCCTGGATGGGTTGATTCCCTGTCGCCTTCATGTAGCGGTCGATGGCCAGGTCGAACTGTCCTTTTCCTACGAAGAGCTTGCCCAGAAGGACGCAGGCCGTCAGATAGTGGTCGCTCGAGGACGGCACTTTCTGAAGCAACACGAGCGCCCTCTCGTCGTTGCCGCATTCCTTGGCGGCCATGCCGGCCTCGAAGTAGCTCTCGGCCTTCTCGAGGAGCTCGGCCGCCTTGGAATAGCTCTTCAGCTCGTTGTAGATGTTGCCCGATTTGAGGTAGTCCCCACCCCGTTCGTACATTTGGGCTGCCATCGTCTTGTCGTCGGCTTTCAGGTACGCCTCCGCGGCCTGCACGAAGGAATCATTCTTGAGGTAGCAGGCCGCAGCCTCGCGATAGTTGCCCTCCCATTCGTAGAGCTCGGCCGCACGGATGTGGTCCCCCGCCTTGTCGAACCACATGGCCGCCTCGCCCTGGCGACCGGCAGCAATCTCCGCCTCCGCGCGCATCGACGCGGCGCTTCGCGCATCGCCGGCCAGCTCGAGCATCTCCGCGGCCTTCTCGAAATTGGACAGTTTCGAGTAGAAGTTGGCGGCCTCCTTGTAGCGGCGCGCCTTGGTGGCGTACTGAGCGGCTTCCTTCAGGAGGCGCTCCTTGGCGCAAATGTCGATCGCTTTGCCCGTCTCACCGACTCGGTCGTAGAGAGCGGCGGAAGCCAACGCCATGCGGATGCCATCTTTGGGCAGGCCGGTCGAGCCAGGCGCCCCGACGAAGCCGCGCGTCTGATTGAATCCCTTCTCGTAGGCTTGAGCGGCGCGCATGAGGTCGCCGGCCTTCTCGTAGGCTTGGCCGGCTTGGAAGAACCCGCCCGATCGCTCCAGCAGCTCGGCTGCGCGCTGATAGTTTTGGACCTGAAGGTAAACATCGGCAGCCTTCTCGAAATTGTGTGAATGCTCGAGTATTTCTGCCGCACGGCTGGGCCGGCCCGTTGACAGGGCCAAATTCGCGGCGCTCACGTAATCCCGCCCCTGAAGGTAGCACCCGATGGCCTTGTCGACCTGTTTGAGCCTCTCGTAGACCGCGGCACACGCCAGGTACTCCTGCCCCTGCGTGTAGACCTGCACGGCCTTCTCCCACATCTCGAGCCGTTCGTAGATTTCGCCCGCCGCCAGGAAGTTGTGGGCACCGGCGTGTTTCTCGGCCTGCCGCAGCTCGAATGCCTGCTTGAAAAACTTCTCTTGGATTGCGTCGAGCAGGGCATTCTTCGAGCCGACCGAAGAACGCAGGGAGTTCAGGAACGAGCTGATGATGTAATAGGCCGCGACCGCGCCCAGCCCCCATAGGACAAACTGCAACCCCTCAGGAAGCTCGCCAAAGGAAAAGTCCGATCCCCGGAGAAACGACGAACGACCGATGCTCAGCGCCAGCGCACCCATTTTGTCACGAATACTATGAACCGTCTCGTGCCTTGTCAAGGAATGCAGGGCTGCGGCAAAGCCGAGGCGCCGATTCGGGCGAGGCTTTTCCGTACGGAACCGCAGATGGCACAGATTTCCGCGCAGATTACGCAGATTCTTCCAGCATTCAACCGACGAGCAACTTCCTCCTCACTCTCGGCTCGGCGCGAAGCAATCTGCGACATCTGCGAGTCAATCGGTGGAATCTGCGGTTTCCGGGAATTTGCCGTAGCCTTGATGCGCACGACCGGAAACTTGCGCGTCATCTCGTCCGTCGATTAGAATGCTTCCTTAATTCGGATGAAAGAGCTACTGTTCCCGGTGCGTTTGAAGGCGTGGCAGCTTCGCGGAAAGATGCGCCGCTTCCTGAAGACGACTTTCCCCTCCCTGAACGGCCATGAACCCCGGCGCTACGGGTCGTGCTCGCGATGTGGAGCCTGCTGCAAGATCGTCTACAGGTGTCCGTTCCTGGTCGAGAAGGACGGCCTCTATGGATGTGGGATCTACGAACGTCGCCCGCAGCAATGCCGGCATTATCCGGTCGAGTCTCAGGACATCTACGAGCTTGAGAGCGGCTGCACGTACTATTTCCTCGGCTGATCCATGCTGAATCTCTGTGTCGTCGGCGCCCAATGGGGCGACGAGGGTAAAGGAAAAATCGTCGACCTGCTCACCCCCGCCTTCGACGTCGCCGTCCGCTATCAGGGCGGGCACAACGCGGGCCACACCGTCCAGATCGGCTCGAGCAAGTTCGTCCTTCACCTGCTGCCATCCGCGGTTCTGCACGAAGGCAAGACGTGCGTGATCGGAAACGGAGTCGTGGTGGACCCACGCGCGCTGTTGCGTGAGATCGACGAGCTGCGGGCACTGGGCATCACGGTCGGCTCGAACCTCCATGTCTCGGCATCGGCGCACGTCATCATGCCGTACCACTCGGAATGGGAGGCGGGCAGTGAGGAATCGCGCGGCGATCGAAGGATCGGCACAACCTGCCGCGGAATCGGGCCGTGCTACGAGGACAAGATCGGTCGGCGCGGGATTCGAGTCGGCGACCTGCTGGATCCCGACGTGTTCCGACGGCTCCTGGCCGAGAACGTCGCCGAGAAATCCCGCATTCTCCCGGCCCTTTACGGGCGTGAGGCGCGCACGATCGAGCAGTATGCTGAGGAGATCGAGGCCTGTATCGAACGCATCGCGCCCTACGTGGCGAATGTGACCGTGCTTCTGGCGAAGAAGCTGCGGGAAGGAGCGGCGATTCTTTTCGAAGGCGCACAGGGGGCGCTGCTGGACATCGATCATGGCACGTATCCGTTCGTGACCTCCAGTAACAGTGTTGCCGGCGGTGCCGCGACCGGAGCCGGAGTGCCGCCCCATGCCGTCCATCGGGTCCTCGGCGTGACCAAGGCCTATTGCACGCGTGTCGGCCAGGGGCCATTCCCGACAGCGATGGGAGGGGAGATGGAGGAGGCGATCCGCGAACGCGGGTGCGAGTACGGCGCGTCGACCGGCAGACCGCGTCGCTGCGGCTGGCTCGACCTTCCCGCTCTCCGCTACGCCGCGATGCTGAACGGCTTCCACTCGCTTGCGCTGATGAAGCTCGATATCCTCAGCTCCCTCGATGAGATCAAGGTTTGCACCGCATACAAATACAGGGATTCGGTCCTCACCGATTTCCCGGCCGAGACCTGGAAGCTCGAGGAGTGCGAGCCCCTCTACGAGACCTGGAAGGGGTGGAACAAGCCGATCGCCGGCTGCACGCGCTTCGATGATCTGCCGCTCGAGGCTCGCGTCTTCGTGACGCGACTCGAAGATTCCCTCCTTCTCCCGTGTGGCATCATCTCGACGGGATCCGACCGGGATGCCACAATCGTTCGGAAAGGGAAGGGGTTGGACGAATGGCATTTGCCAATGGCGGCAATTAGCCGTTAGCCATTAGCCGTTCGCGACAAGCCCGGATTGGGTGCGGTAAGAGGGCAGCGGTTGAAAGTCGTGATGCCGAGACTCGCGAGGGTTGCTCTGCCGTTGAAGATACCGCGCGATCTCACCTACCTCCTTCCGGAGGAGCTTGCGCACCGGGTGATGCCGGGCCGGCGCGTCCGCGTGCCGCTCAAGAAGAAGATCGTGAGCGGCCACGTCGTCTCGCTCGAAGGCGGTGATTACACCGGAAACCTGAAGCCAATCGTCGACGTCGCGGACGATGCCCCTTCTCTGAGGCCAGACGTAATGCGCCTCTGCGCGTGGATCAGCGAATACTACGCCGCGCCGATCGGTGAGGTGCTTCGGCTGGCCGCCGTGCCGGCCGCCGGTGGCGGCGCCCGATATCGACTCGATCCCGACGCAGCTCACCCCAGCTCCGGTCTCGCAGGGGAGATCTGCCGGCTGCTGGCCCGGCGGTCGATGAGCGCCTCGGCACTCTCACGCCGACTCGATGCGGATCGCGTGATCGCGACTCTCCTGGATCTGGTCGACCAGAAGGTGGTGGTGAGGCTCGCGGCGAGGGGCGCTTCCCGCCGCGGTGCGGGCGCCGTCAGCGCGGCTGCGGCCAACGCTTGCCCGGCCCCGGCGCCGCTCCCGCCGCTGACGGCGGAGCAGGCATCGGCGTCGTCGGCCATCATCTCCTCGATGGGCCGCTTCGCACCGATCCTGCTCCACGGCGTGACCGCAAGCGGCAAGACGCGCGTGTATCTGGAGGCGATCATTGAGGCGAGGCGCCGAGGGCTCACCTCACTCTATCTCCTCCCGGAGATCGCGATGTGCCTGCTTCTTGAAGACGAGCTCGACGGACTGCTTCCTTTCTGCACGATCCACAGCATGCTCAGCCCCGCCGAGAAGGCGCACCGCTTCGCGGCGATCCAGGCCGGGGAGTACTCGCTTGTCATCGGCACACGGTCGGCGCTGTTCTCGCCCCTTCCGGATCTCGGTCTCATCATCGTCGACGAGGAACACGATGCGTCCTACAAGCAGGATGATCGGGTGCGGTACAACGCGCGGGACGCAGCCGTGATGCGAGCCAAGTTCGGTGGAATCCCCGTTGTGATGGGATCGGCGACACCATCGATCGAGACGTATCAGCTCGGTCTCGACGGCCGCTACGAGACGCTCAGCCTGCCGTCCCGAATCGCCGGCCGGCCGCTCCCGGCGTCCCGCGTGGTGGACATGAGAGGGAAGAAGAAGAGCTTTCTCTCGGTCGAGCTTCGCGAGGCGATGCTGGAGAGGCTTCGGGCGGGAGAGCAGGTCATCCTCCTGCTCAACCGTCGCGGGTATGCGCCGTCACTGATCTGCACTGCTTGTGGCGGTGTATTCCGCTGTCCGGACTGCCAGGTCTCGATGGTTTACCACAGAGATCCTGACTGCTTCCTCTGTCACTATTGTGGACTGAGGAGGGTGCAGCCTCAACAGTGCAGCGAGTGCGGCGAAAGCAGATTCGCGCTCACGGGCGAGGGCACCGAGAAGGTGATGGAGGTGCTGCAGTCGGAGATCGCCGGCTACCGGGTAGACCGGCTCGACAGCGATGTGTCAACCAGCCCGACGCGTGTCAGGCAGATCCTCCAGGAGTTCGGGTCGGGTGCGATCCAGGTCCTGGTCGGGACGCAGATGCTTGCCAAGGGGCACCATTTCCCGATGGTCACACTGGTCGGGGTGATCACGATGGATCACCTGCTGGGGCTGCCGGATTTCAGGGCGGCCGAGCGCGTATTCCAGCTCGTCGCCCAGGTCGCGGGCCGATCGGGCCGCGGAGAGCTCCCGGGCGAGGTGATCATTCAGACACGATACCCGCAGCATTACGCGCTTCGGGCCGGCTGCTCGCAGGACTACGGCCAGTTCTTCGACCAGGAGATCCGCTATCGCAGAACACTCGGCTATCCGCCCTTCTCATCGCTTGCGCTCGTCACGTTCCGCGACGCGGAGCGGACGGGAGCGGCGCGGCACGCGCGAGCCTTCGGGAGCCTCATGGAGAGGCTTCGGGCTCCGGCAGCGTGCGTCATCGGGCCGGTCTTCGCGCCCATTCCGCGGATCAAGGCGAAGTGGCGCGTGCAGATTCTGTTGAAGGGTCCGAAAAAATCAGTACGCGAAACTTTGCGCAAGACGTTACTCTATGCGGAGCGCAATAAGATGAAATTCGGAGACCATGCAGTCGATGTGGACCCTGTCGATCTCATGTGAGGAAGCCTTTAGCAGTTAGCCATTAGCCATTAGCCCCGGAGGATAGATGGGGAGATCCGCGCGAAAGCACTACCAACGACTGGATGCCCAGATCGTCGAGCTCGAGAAATTCTCCCCGCACTCCTCGACACCCGCCGGTCCGGGAGCTAATTGCCAACGGCTAGTGAGAAGGCTGGGCTAGTGGGACGCTGGAGGTACGCTTTCTTCGCGCTGGCTGGGCTCGCCTACGTCGCGGGTGCCGGCGGGGTTGGGTTTGTGGGGCCGGATGAGCCCCGGTACGCCGAGGTGACCCGCGAGATGGCAGAGCACCCGCTGGTGCCGACGCTCTGGGGTGATCCGTGGTTCGAGAAGCCGGTCCTCCTGTACTGGGTGGGAATGGGGTTCGTCAGGCTGTTGGGCGATCGTGAGATCGCCTATCGGATGGGGTCGCTTCTGGCTGCGCTTATGCTGGCGTGGCTCGTGGCACGCGTCGCACGCGGCGAAGGAGGTAGGCGCGGTGAGATAGCCGCGACGGTCCTGCTGGCGTCACCGATGTGGGCCGGGTATGCCCATGGTGCGAGCACGGACATGCTGTTTTCGACAACCCTGGCCGCGGCGATACTATTTGCTTATCAGTGGATCGAAGGCGATCCCCGCGCCTGCTATCCGGCCTACTCATTCCTGGCTCTCGCCCTTCTTGCCAAGGGACCGGCCGGACCCTTTCTGTTTGCTCTCATCGTCGGCGCCTACGTTCTCTACCGGCGGAGAGGGCGCGTGCTGCTCTCTCGGAGGCATCTGGGCGCGATCCTGCTGTTTCTCCTGATCGGGTCGCCCTGGTACGTGTACATGATTTTCGGCTACGAAGGGACGTTTTTTACCGACTTCATCTTGAACCATAACTTGAGACGTTACGCAACCGAGATGTACGAGCACACCCAGCCTGCCTATTTCTACCTGCCGGTCCTCCTGCTCGGAGTCCTGCCGTTTAGCGCGTTGCTTTTGACGCGATCCTTCCCGCGCGACAACCTCTCGGTCCTGTCAGCGCTTGCGGTCGTCATTCCCGCCGTGTTTTTCAGCTTTTCGGGCTCGAAGCTCCCGGGTTACGTGCTGCCGTGCATACCGTTTCTTTGCATAATCCTGAGCGCGCTTCCGATGGACGGACGTTTTCCGCGTGTAGCGCTGATGGTCGTGCAAGTCGCCGGGGCAGGCTATTTGATCTGGCGCCTGAGGGAGGCGGGGATCCCGACTGGCCAGGCGGTTCTTCTGGGCGCCAGCTTCCTGATAGCTGGAGTGCTCGTCGGCCTGGCTTCGGTCCGACTTGAGGCTGCGGCCGCTGTCATTCTCGTGGGCTTTCTGATGCTCAAGCTCGTCGGCGGCGCTCAGCTCGACAGATCTCTCAGCAGCAGGCCCCTGGCACGGGCGTTGGTGGATCGGTGCGATACGGCGGATCTGGTGCTTTTCATGGAGGATCGCGCCACTGTCTACGGACTCTCGTATTACGCCGGCCACAAGGTTGACGATACGCGGGCACCGGGGGAGGTCCTGACCGGGACTCGAAGTTTCGTCCTGACGACTCCGGCAGGGCTGGGTCTCCTCCGTACCTTCGATTCCAAGGATTTCGACCAGATCTGGACGCACGAAGGTCACATCCTGGCGCGGATGGCGCCCTAGCGCGGCATAGCCGCAACCAAGAGCCGCGGGCTCATGGGGATGCCATTTCACCGCAGAGGCGCGGAGAGCGCAGAGGGGGAATCTTTCTCCGCGACCTCTGCGTCTCTGCGGTGAACAGGTTTTTTTTGCCATTTCGTGTCAACACTCAACTTCGTAGACACTGGATCGAGGGCGTTAGGCCGGGGTCCAGGCGACATTCCTGTTGGTCCGTGGGGTTAAGTCACTAATTCTAAAAGGGATTATTGAACGCCCCGGAAGCGTGTGATAAGCTTGCCCGGCCGCAAGGAGAAGGTCATTGGCCGATATCAAAGCTGCACCGCACATATTCAGGGAATACGACATCCGAGGTATCGTCGACAAGGACCTCAATCCCGGGGTCCTGGAAATGCTGGGCCGGGCCATCGGGACGTACCTCGCCGAAGGTGGTAAGAACGACATATCGCTGAGCCGGGACTGCCGGTTGACCTCGAGCAGCTACCGTGAAGCTCTCCTGCGGGGGCTGCTGTCGACCGGCTTGAGGGTGACCGATCTTGGGATTTGCCCCACGCCCCTGATGTATTTTTCCCTCTATCATCTGAGAAAAGAAGGTGGGATCCAGATCACGGGAAGCCACAATCCCAAGGATCACAACGGCCTGAAGATTTGCGCCGGGACGGAGGCGATACACGGACCTGAGATTCAGAAGATCAAGCAGATTCTCGACAAGGGCCGGTTCAAGGAGGGCAAGGGTGAGCTGCACTCCTATCCGATCGTCACCGACTACATCAAGTATGTCTCGTCGAACATTCAGCTGGCGAGGCCTGTGAACGTGGTTGTAGATGGAGGGAACGGAACAGGGGGACCCGTTGCGGTTCCGATCCTGCACAATCTGCGGTGCCAGGTCACGGAGCTCTTCTGCGAGATGGACGGCAACTTCCCGAACCACCACCCGGACCCGACGGTTCCCGAGAACATCGTCGAATTGCGAAGGAAGGTGTTGGAGACGGGGGCCGAGGTCGGGATTGCGTATGACGGGGATGCAGATCGGCTGGGCGTTATCGACGACGCGGGCAATGTGTGGTGGGGGGACCGGTTACTCATCGTCTTTGCACGGGAGATTCTGAGGGAGAACCCGGGTGCAACGGTGATTTCCGAGGTGAAGTCCTCGCAGATTCTTTACGATGAGATCCGGCGCAATGGCGGTCACGGCATCATGTGGAAGACCGGGCATTCCCTGATCAAGAGCAAGATGAAGGAGGAACGGGCGCTGCTGGCCGGCGAGATGAGCGGCCACCTTTTCTTCGCTCATCGATACTTTGGATTCGACGATGCGATCTACTCCTCGATGAGGCTCCTCGAGATCCTTGCCGCATCCAAGCAGAAGCTATCGGAGATGCTCACCGGCCTTCCGCACTATCCATCGACTCCTGAGATCCGGACGGACTGCACCGAGGAGAAGAAATGGGCTGTTGTCGAGCAGATGAAGGAGCATTTTCGAAGAAAGTACCCCGTCATCGACGTTGATGGTGTGCGCATACAGTTTCCGGACGGCTGGGGTCTGGTTCGCGCGAGCAACACGCAGGCCGTGCTTGTCACGAGGTATGAAGGGCAGTCGCAGCACGCGATGGAGCGGATTCGCGCGGAGGTCGAGGCGAAGCTGAAGGAACTGTTGTAGAGTCGAAGGGTTGATTGACGCGGCTCGCCGTCTGAACGCACTCCCCGAGTCCGATTCGGCGCAATGAAGGAGGTTCTCATCAAACAACGGGACGATTTCTTTGCGATCATCATGGCAGGCGGGCGCGGGACACGCTTCTGGCCGCTCAGCCGGACCGATCGCCCGAAGCAGCTCCTGAGGCTGTTCGGCGAGAGGACGCTGCTCGAGGAAACGATCGAACGGATCGCGCCGCTGATCCCTCCCGCCAATATCCTCATCATCACAGGAGAGAACCTGCTCCGCCCCGTGCGGCAGGCGACCCGGCGTCTCATCCCGGTGCGCAACGTCCTGGCCGAGCCGGCGGCGAGGAACACGTCCCCCGCCATCGCGCTCGCAACGGCCTCGGTGATGCGTCGCAATCCTAGGGCCGTCCTCGCCGTTCTCCCATCCGACCATCTGATCGCCAACCCGAGGCAGTTTCTCCGCGTCCTCGACATGGCCTATCGCACGGCCCGGGACGAGACGGGAAGTCTCGTCACCCTCGGCATCGCGCCCGAATATCCTGAGACAGGGTACGGATACATTGAGCGGGCGGAAGCCCTTGGAGGAAACACGCGTGTGCCCGTCTGTCGGGTCCACGCTTTCAAGGAAAAGCCCGATCGGCAGACGGCCGAAAGATTCGTCGAATCGGGACGCTACTATTGGAATAGCGGGATGTTCGTGTGGTCGATCGAGTCCTACGCGTCGAATCTGCGTGAGCTGGACCCTCGACTTCTGCGACTCGTGCATTCGGTTGCCCACGCCTCGTCGGGGAGGATGAAGGCGGCGATCGGGCGGTTGTACCGCGAGGCGGAGGCGACGTCGATCGACTACGCGCTGCTCGAGCGGGCCCCGTTGGTCTATGCCGTTGAGGCGAACATCGGATGGAATGACATCGGGAGCTGGTTGAGTCTCGAGAAGTGCCTCCCGAGCGAGGGCGATAAGCTGTACAGCAACGCCCGTCTGATCGCGGAATCGTCACGCCGTTCTCTCGCGTTCGCTCCCGGCAAGCTTGTCGCATTCATCGGCGTCTCGGACCTGATCGTCGTCGACACTCCGGACGCGCTGCTTGTCTGTCACCGCGATCGATCGCAGGACGTGAGAAGGATCGTGGAGAGGTTGCAACGCGAGGGGATGAGCGACTATCTCTAGAGCCCGAAACTTCCTGTGTCAGGCCGAGCGCTGTGACCTATCCACGATTCACCCTCACCGACAAGGGATTCCGCAGGTTCCTCAGCGGACATCCCTGGATCTACCGCGGGGAGATAGCATCAGCAGACGCGGCGGCATCGGGTGATGTCGTCTCGATCCACGACCGGCGGGGAAGACCGGCCGCTTTCGGGTGGTGCAGTGAGCGGTCGCTGATCGCGGTTCGGGTGCTGAGCCGGGATGGTGAGCCGGATGAGGCGTTCCTCCGGAGCCGGATTGAGAGCGCCGTCGAGATGCGACGGCGAATACAGCCTGGCCGCAGCATGGAGCGGCTGGTCCACGGCGAAAGCGATGGGATCCCCTCTTTCATTGTCGACCGGTATGGCGACGTGGTGGTGATCCAGACTCTGTCGGCAGGAAGCGAGCGCCACAAAGGGGAATTGGTCAAGATCCTGCGGGAGTTGCTGGCACCGCGCGCAATCATCGAACGGAACGATCCTGGGGTGAGGCGGCTGGAGGGGCTCGAGACAGTCTCGCGTTTGATAGAGGGAGAGGAGACGACACAGGTCTGGTGCGAGGAAGGACAGCGCAAGGTGAAGGTGCTTCCGCTGACAGGCCAGAAAACGGGCCTCTTCCTCGACCAGTACGAAAACCACACATCGGCCGCCGCGTACGCACGGGGACGCGTTCTGGACTGCTTCGCCTACCAGGGCGGGTTCACGCTCCAGGTGGCCCCGCTCGCCGATTCGGTGACGGCCATTGATTCGTCGGGAGAAGCGCTCGAAGTGCTGCGCGAAAACTGCGCTGCTAACGGGATCTCGAACGTGAACGCCGTTGAAACAAATGTCTTCGACAGACTCACGGAGCTCTCGCGCGCCCACGCCACCTTCGACATGGTGATCCTGGACCCCCCCGCCTTCGCGAAGAACCGGAGCGCTCTCCCGGGGGCAATCCGCGGATACAAAGAGATCAACCTTCGTGCGTTGAGCCTCCTGGGGCGTGGTGGCATCCTGGTCTCATCCTCCTGCTCCTATCATCTGAACGAAGACGCCTTCCTCAACATCCTCACCGACGCCGCCCATGATCGCGGCCGCTCGTGCCAGGTTATCGAGAAGCGCATGCAGGCGCGCGATCACCCCGTGCTCCTGGCGATGCCCGAGTCTTACTACCTCAAGTGCATGATCGTCAGGGTGATGTAGACGCCAGCCGACGGCTCGATCGTGCTCATGTTTGGGCCGCTCGTGCCGATAAGAAAGCTAGCGCGACCTGTGCGCGAGAGGTGTCGGTGGAGCAGCTCCGAAGATGACGATTTCCGGAATATCACAATCCGATCCCATATCCTCGAATCGCGTCTCTGCCGCCGAAACGAAGTCGCCTCGCGGGGGGCAGACCCAGCTCGACGAGAGCGAGAAGCAGGAGGTCCAGAGACTCAAGGAGATTGACTCCCGGGTGAAAGCGCACGAGCAGGCCCATCTGGCAAGTGCGGGGGGCTACGCGCGAGGAGGGGCCCAGTACAAGTATGAAACCGGACCGGATGGACGGCAGTACGCCGTCAGCGGTGAGGTTTCGATCGACACATCCGAGGTGCCAGGCAACCCGGAAGCGACCTTGCGGAAGGCGGAGGTCGTCAAGCGTGCGGCGCTTGCCCCCGCGGATCCATCCGGACAGGACCGGCGTGTCGCGGCCGAGGCCGAAGCGATGGCGATCGAGGCGCGCAGAGAGATCTCCGCGGAGAATTCCCACGGTACCGGGCAGGGGGATTCACCGACGGGCTACGGAAAGCGAGGCAATCCGGTGAACGGATTGCCGGCATCGACTTTCATCGACGTATCGGTGTGATCCGGTAATCGCGTGAGCTAAAGCCCGCGGCTACCGACGATTGCAGACCCAGACATGTGGATTGGCGCGATCAGTGCCATGCCCAGCCACCGGTAGGCGCAGGCTTTAGCCTGCGGCCTGCTCACGCTTTGATGCACGGCATGAAGAGTCGTCGCGCGCGTGCCACCCGTCCGGAACATAATCGGGGTCGACCATGCGCCCCAGTTGCCATGGTCATCCTTATACCGGCACAACCAGAAGTACGGAGTTTGGCTGGACAGGGTGGAGGCGACGGTATGCGTCTGGGTGGCCATCCCTGATACTGCGTCGTAAACAACGCGGGAACCACCATAATCGGTCGATATCATCCACTCGGCGTCGGTCGGTGGGTCGCCGTTGGTGTCAGAGTAGGGACCGGCCACGAGCAAAGGCGACCGCGACACGCCTTGAGCCCCGTCGCTCGGTGAGATCCCGACCGGAGGATCCGGTGGCCCGTCCTCGAGGACATCGAGAATCATGACGTCCACGGATGCGCTTCCGGTTTCCAGCCCTGCCGGTGTTGTCTGTATTCCGGTGACCGATTGATCGATACCGGCCGGAATTGTCTCGATGCCCGTTGCGGATGCTGCGGTCACGGACGACGTGTCGGTCACGGTCGGGGAGAGGGTTGCAAACAGGGGCATGTCCGTGCTGGCGTCGTACCCGACGACGTAGTAGTTGAGTCCGGATGCGGTGCCTGCCTGACCGATGTCCAATCCGCTCCCACCGAAGGCCCGGCTCCACTGCGCCTCGCCCGCATTGGTGAATTTCGCCACGAGGGCGTCGTTGTAGTACCTGCCGGTTGCGTAGATGTTATTGCTCCCGTCGAGTGACAGCGAGCTGTAGAAATCGAGGGTTCCGGTATCGATCTGCCGGCTCCAGAGCGGCGTGCCCGATGAGTCCAACATCAGGATGAATGCGTGATTGGACGCCTGAGCTCCACCGGTGTAGCTGTAGCTGGCGGAGTTACGTACCCCCGCGACACAGATGTTGCCCGAACTGTCGAGCGCGATCGCCTGGCCTTCCTCATGAACGGTGGGCTCGCCCCACGTCCTTGCCCACTCCACCGTCCCATTCGTGTTGTACTTGATGACGACAGCGTCCTGGTAGACGCCCGGGTTGGAGCCGTACGAGAAAGTGCCCGCGGTGACGAAGCAGTTTCCGGAGCTGTCGACGGCGATGTCGGGCGAATAGTTGAACCAGCCCCAGTCCTGGTTCGTTCCCCCCCATGTGCGGGTCCACTGGAGTGTGCCGGCAGAGTCGTACTTGAGGAGGAACAGGTCATAGCCGCCGGCGCCGATGTTTGCTCCCGCGTCGTCGGTGTATCCCGAAACATACACATTCCCGGCTCCATCCTGGGCGACCCCTGTGGCGGATTCACCGCTCGTGGGCACACCCCACGTCCGCGCCCAGACCAGGGTCCCGGTCAAGTCGAATTTGGCGACGACTGCGTCGAAGCTCAGCGCGAACGAGCTCGACCGGCCGCACATGAGAATGCTGGTTGCCGTCAGATCGAGGTCGTACCCGTATTCGTTGAAAGCGCCTCCCCAGGTCTTCGCCCACTGCAGCGCACCCGAGCTGTCGTGCATGAGAAGAAGGAAGTCCCGGTTACCCGCCCCGTAGCTCAGGCTGTAACCGCCGGTGTAAAGGTTGCCGGCTCCATCGAGGCCGACGCCCCACCCCGCCTCGTAGGCCGTCGAAGCACCCCATCGTCTTGACCACGATACACCCTGTGCTTCCACGAGAGATGGGAGAAAGGGGATGGCGACGGCAGCAATGATCGCGATTCCGGGGCATCCGCTAACCCACCGCCGCAGATCACGCCGCATCCATGCCCTCCCGTCCAGGTTCATCCGGAACATCGCAAGACGGAGTCGCGTCCCCAGACCGCGCGAGTATAGGCCCGTGCAAATTTTCGTGTCAAGGGAGATTTCATAGCCAACATCTGAGTCATCTGGGTTCACGGGGGCATGAAGAAGCAATCCAGCGCAGGGACGACTCTGACCTTCGGCGGGGCCCGTTCATATTTGCTATTCCCCGATGACCAAATCCATCGTACAATGGGCGTAAGATTCCAGGAGGACCACGATGATAAGAATGGACGAGAAGTTCAATTGGGGTCGAGTAGTCGTTGGCGGCGCACTGGCCGGCGTCGCGATGAATATCATCAGCGGCATCATCAACATGCCGATCCTGAACGAGACGTACGAAGATCTTGTGGCGCAGGGTGTGTACGAGAAAGTTCCGCGGTCCCCATTCATCGTGCTCCACGTGCTGGGGCTGTTCGTGCTGGGGGTCGTCGTGGCGTGGCTCTACGCCGTTGCTCGCCACCGCCTTGGACCGGGCGCCAGATCCGCCCTTGTTGTCGGGGCTGTTGTCGGATTCGTTGCGAGCGTTCCCTCGGGCCTGAGCCAGGCCTCCTGGGATCCCGCGCCGTACTTCGGGCCCCTCTGGTGGTGGTGGCTTCTGGGCGGCTTCATCAAGGTCACGGTTGGAACATTCATCGCGGCTGCCATCTACACAGAGGACGAGGAAGAAGAGTAAGGGACGGTCGGCGATCCGGGGCACCAGGTCCCTCAGCGGAGGGCCGGGGCTCTGTTTTTGCCTCTGATCCAAGCGCATTCCACCGCAGTGATATAATCTGCCGCGGTCACGCTGACGATGCCGAAGCTATGCGCGATGCTGGTGTTTCTCCTGTCGCCCGTGGTCTCGGCGGGGGCGGACATAACCGGTCTTCAGGTGGCGCTCGAAGAAGACGGAGTCCGGGTGAGCTTCAGCCTATCGGATGCGTTCCACCCGGAGATCGCGGATCGGATCAAGAGCGGGCTGGAGACGAGTTTCGCAGTAAAGATCCGGATCGATCAGCAGCGGGAGTACTGGTTCAACCGCCGGGTCGAGGAATGGGAGTTGCGCCTGACCTGCACCTACGACAGCGTCGCCTCGGCGTACAGGGTCAGCAAGGCGTACCAGGGGCACGTCTACGAGAGTCTCGTCGTGGATACGGAGGCGGAGATGAAGGAGGCGATGAGCCGCGTGAGCCGCTTGAAGGTCGCCGACAACGGGATGCTCCGCCACAACGCCGACTATATTCTCAAGGTCAAGGGCGAGCTCATGAGCCGCTACGTGCTCCTGGTCGTCCCGTGGGACATTGACACGCCATGGCGAGAGAAGCGATTCACGTTCAACTAGAGGATGCATCGTGCAGCGAGGGGGAGGCCTGTCGTCGTCATGGGGGTCCGGCTCGATGTCTCCCTGTCGCATTGACCGGTCTCATGCAGGCGGGTGGCGGCGTTGAGTAGTGAGCGCGTTCGGCGTCGCAACCGACTGCTGGCAATCGGCATCCTGATCATCCTGGGGGCCCTCTTCGGCATCGAGTTCCTTCTTTTCAAATCCGAACAGTTCTCCCCCTCCTTCATCGCCAACTCGTTCGTCGTCTGGGCGCTGTGGAACCTGTGCGTCCTCGTCCTCGTGATCCTCCTGTTCATGCTCCTGCGCGACATCGTGAAAGTCTACCTCGAACGTCGCCGGAACGTTCCCGGCGCCCGATTTCGGTCGCGCCTTCTCGCCTTCTTCATCTCCCTCTCCCTCCTGCCGACGCTTCTGCTCTTCTTCTTCGGAAGCGACCTCATCCAGCGGACACTCGAAGGGTGGTTCAAGCTCCCCACGCGTGAGATCGCCGACGATGCACAGGCGGTGGCCGAACGGTACTACGAAGACGTGAGGCAGCGCGCGTTCTTCTTCGCGCAGCTTGTCGGGCGCAATGTCAAGCAGACGCACGTCTTCAGCGAAACCAGCGGGCTGGTGGTGCAGGAGCGGCTCGAGCTCTGGCTCAAAGAGTATGGGCTCGACCTCATCGCACTCTATGACGGCGAGGATCTGGTGCTGCAGAGCATCAACAGCCGGCTCCCGATCGAGGAGATCCCGGAGATCCCCAAAGACAAGGTGCGGAAATGCCTTCAGGGTGAGCCGCGTCACCAGGTCGATCCGGTGATGCGAGGTGAGCTGGTGCGGGGCATCACCCCATACTTCGAGACCGGAGCGACACAGCCGTCGGGCGCGGTCGTCGTCGGCTTCTTCCTCGACGATTCCGTCGCGCAGAAGGTCAAGATGATTCGCGCTGCCGCCCAACAGCAATCGCAGACCTACGTGTTGAGGAACCCGATCAAGACGACCTACTTCCTGATCTTTTCCTTCGTCACGCTTCTGATACTTTTTGCGGCGACATGGAGCGGCTTACATCTGGCGCGCGAGATCACAATCCCGATCGAACAGCTTGCGCATGCCACCAAAGAGGTCGCCGCCGGCAACCTCGCCTACATGGTCTCCTGGAAAGCGACGGACGAGCTGGGAGCGCTGGTCGAATCATTCAACAAGATGACTGAAGATCTCCGCATGAGCAATGAGAGGCTGAGTCTCTCGAAGGTACACCTGGAGGCGAAGAACGCCGAGATCGAAGAGAGGCGCCAGTATATCGAGACGGTGCTGCAGAACATCGCCGCCGGCGTCGTTTCGGTCGCATCGGACGGCCGTGTCCGCACGGCCAATGCCGCGGCCCTGGATCTGCTCGGGCTTCGCGGCGTCACGCCGGTGGGAATGGATTTTCGCGAGCTTTTGCGGACGGCGCCGGACCTCGGCCACATGCTCGCGGAGTCATTCCGCTACCAGGAGGCGTTGGACGAGAAAGAGATCACTTTGAAGGCCGCCGGGCGGATTCTCACGATCGCCCTCAATACCAGCTTTCTCCAGGAAGCCAGCGGCGGCTGGCAGATGCTCGTCGTCTTCAACGACATGACACAGCTCATCCGCGCCCAGCGGATGGAGACGTGGCGTGAGGTGGCGCGGCGAATCGCGCACGAAATCAAGAACCCCCTCACCCCGATCCAGCTCTCCGCACAGCGCATCTGGAAGAACTACGAAAAGAACAGCCCGAACTACCGGCAGGTTGTCGAAGACGGAACGGCGACGATCATCCGGGAGGTCAGCACGCTGAAGGACATGGTGAACGAGTTCAGCAACTATGCCCGCATGCCGACCGTCAGGCTCGTCCCCGGCGACCTCAATCAGCTCGTCCAGAAGACCATCGCCATGTATGACGGGCTTTTCAAGGAGGTGGCGTTCCGGAGCGAGCTATGTGAAGCGCCGCCCACCGTCCCATTCGACCCGGAACAGCTCAAACGAGCACTCATCAACATCGTCGATAACGCGATCGAGGCGATGGCGCAGCAGGGCATGCTGACAATCCGCACCTCGGCGGATCCGGCCTCGGGCATCTGCCTGATCGAGATCGCGGATACGGGACCTGGGGTTGGGTCGGATGACAAGGAGAAGGTTTTTCTTCCGTACTTCTCAACAAAGAAGCGCGGGTCGGGGCTCGGCCTGGCCATCGTCCACCAGATCATCATGGACCACAATGGATCGATCCGGCTGGAGGACAACCAGCCACACGGATCGCGCTTCGTCATCGAGCTGCCGGTAGAGAGCCGGAAACAGAGCGCGCAGGATGGCGTTCATGCGTAATGTGAGAAGCCCGCTAGGCGCCTTAGCGCTCGACTCTTACCAACATGTTGTCAGCTGTGGGTGAGGTATCCGACGTGCAAACCACCAAGACTCCAAGGCACCAAGCCGCACCAAGGGGCAAAGCGATCCGCTTGGTGGGTCCTGGTGTCTTGGTG